>DRMK01000312.1 GCA_011322575.1 Gammaproteobacteria bacterium | reverse complement strand
GGTAGCCTCCAGGTACGACCTGATGAACGATCTCATGTCGTTCGGTATTCACCGCATCTGGAAGTTCTTCACCGTTCAGCTGGCCGGGGTGCGGCGTGGCCAGCGGGTGCTGGACCTGGCCGGCGGAACCGGCGATCTGGCGGCGCGCTTCTCTTCCCTCGTGGGATCGGAGGGGGAGGTGGTGCTGGCGGACATCAACCAGTCCATGCTCCGGGTGGGACGCGACAACCTGACCAACAGGGGTGTGGTGGGCAACCTGGAGTATGTACAGGCCGACGCCGAATGCCTGCCCTTTCCCGACAACTACTTCGACTGCATCACCATCGCCTTCGGGCTGCGCAACGTTACCGACAAGGATGCCGCGCTGCGCTCCATGCATCGCGTGCTCAAGCCGGGCGGGCGGCTGCTGGTACTGGAGTTCTCCCGGCCGGTGGTGCCGGGGCTGAACAAGCTCTACGACGCCTACTCCTTTACCCTCCTCCCCCTGATGGGCAAGCTGGTCACCGGCGACGCGGACAGCTACCGTTATCTGGCGGAATCCATCCGCATGCATCCGGATCAGGAGACCCTGCGCGGCATGATGGAGCAGGCCGGCTTCGAGCGCTGCGACTACCACAACCTGAGCGGCGGAATCGTTGCCGTCCACCGGGGGTTCAAGCTGTGAACCTGCCGGGGGAGGTGCGCTACGCCGGTTTCTGGCGCCGCGTGGCCGCCACCCTCATCGACACCCTGCTGTTCACCCTGCTCACCCTGCCCCCGCTCTACTGGATCTACGGTGCCGCCTACTTCTCTCCCGAGGCGTCGATGGTCATGTTTGCCGGCTGGTTCGACCTGTTCGTGAATCTGGTTCTGCCGCTGATCGTGGTAGTGCTGCTGTGGGTCAGGCTGGGGGCCACCCCCGGCAAGATGCTGCTCAACTGCCGCGTGGTGGACCAGGCCAGCGGCCGGCTGCCCGGCACGGGCCAGGCGCTGCTGCGCTACTTCGCCTACCTCGTCTCGGCTCTCCCCTTCATGCTGGGTTTCCTGTGGGTGGGGTGGGACCGGCGCAAGCAGGGGTTCCACGACAAGATTGCCGGCACCGTGGTGCTCCACAGGCCAGCCGACGAGGCGGACAAGAGCCTGGAGGAGCTGATCGCTGAGGCCGAGCGGGGATCCTGAAGATGCTCTCCTCCACCTTGCTCACCACCCTGGAAACCGCCCTCAACTACTACCTGCGGCTGGATCCGGAGAGCCTGCGGCGCCTCGGCAGATTGCAGGGCAAGGTGATAGCCATCGAGCTGCGCGGGCTGGAGATCACCATCTACGCCCTGCCCGGCAGCTACGGCCTGCGCCTCCACTCCAGCTGGGAGGAGGAGGTGGACACCACCATCAGCGGCACCCCACTGGCTCTCACCCGCATGGGGCTGGGCGATGCGGGCAAGGCGCTGTTCTCCGGCGATGTGACCATCAGCGGCGACATGGAGACCGGCCAGCAGTTCAAGCGGATCCTGGACGGCATGGAGATCGATTGGGAGGAGCAGCTATCCCATTTTACCGGAGATCTCATAGCCCACCGCACCGGCGATCTGGTGCGCGATGGCCTGGAGTGGGGCAAGCGCGCCCTGCACAGGCTGCAGCTGGACGTGACCGAGTACCTGCAGGAGGAGAGCCGCATCCTGCCCGGGCAGGTGGAGTTTGCCGCCTTTACCGAGGAGGTGGAGCGGCTACGCGACGACTGCGCGCGGCTGGAGGCGCGGGTGGAACGGCTGCGGCGCCGCCTGGCCGGGGACGGGGAGCAGTAGCCGTGCTGGGAGGGGCTCCGGGACGTACCTTGCGGCTGTTCAAGATCGCCCGGGTGCTGTCCCGCCACGGCGTTGATGAGTTGGCGCTCACTATTCCCCTGTTCCGCCGCGTGCGGTTTCTCACCTGCCTGCTACCCGGCTACTGGATGCGCGACCGGGATGCACCCCGCGCGGTGCGCATGCGCAAGTCCCTGGAGGAGCTGGGGCCCATTTTCGTAAAGTTCGGGCAGATCCTTTCCACGCGCCGCGATCTGCTGCCGGACGACATAGCCACCGAGTTTGCCCGCCTGCAGGACGACGTGCCGCCCTTCCCCAGCGAACAGGCGCGCACCATTATCGAGGAGGCCTACGGCAAGCCGCTGGGGGAGGTGTTCCAGCAGTTCGACGATGCGCCCCTGGCCTCCGCCTCCATCGCCCAGGTACACGCCGCCCGGCTGCACGATGGCCGCGAGGTGGTGGTCAAGGTGGTACGCCCCGGCATTGAGCAGACCATCCGCCGCGACCTGGAGCTCATGTACCTGCTGGCCGGCATGGTACAGCGCTACTGGTCCGATGGCCGGCGGCTGCGCCCGGTGGAGGTGGTGCGCGAGTATGAAAAGACCATCTTCGATGAGCTGGACATGCTGCGCGAGGGCTCCAATGCCTCCCTGCTGCGGCGCAACTTCGACGGTTCGCCGCTGATCTACATACCGGAGGTTTACTGGCCCTATGTGCGCCGCAACGTAATGGTGATGGAGCGCATCTCCGGGATCCCCATCTCCGACATCGAGGCCATAAAGGCCGCGGGCATCGATCTGCAGCAGCTGGCGGAACGGGGGGTGGAGATCTTTTTCACCCAGGCGTTCCGGCACAACTTCTTTCACGCCGACATGCATCCGGGCAACATCTTCGTGGCCCCCGATGGGCGCTATATCGCTGTGGACTTCGGCATCATGGGTAGCCTCAATCCGGAGGACCAGCGCTACCTGGCGGAGAATTTCCTGGCCTTCTTCCAGCGCGACTACCAGCGAGTGGCGGAGCTGCATGTTGAATCCGGCTGGGTGCCGCGGGGAACCCGGGTGGACGAGTTCGAGTCCGCCATCCGTGCCGTGTGCGAGCCCATCTTCGAGCGGCCGCTGAAGGAGATCTCGTTCGGCCATCTGCTGCTGCGCCTGTTCCAGACCGCGCGCCGCTTCAACATGGAGATTCAGCCCCAGCTGGTGCTGCTGCAGAAGACCCTGCTCAACATCGAGGGTCTGGGCCGCCAGCTCTATCCAGATCTGGATCTGTGGAAGACCGCCAAGCCGTTCCTGGAGCGCTGGATGCAGAACCAGGTCGGGGCGCGCGCCTTCGTGCGCAACCTGCGCCAGCAGGCCCCACGCATCATGGAGCTTACCCCCGAGATCCCGCTGTTGGCCCACTCGGTGCTCAAGCAACTGCAGCGGGGAACCCTTGAAACCAACAGCAGGTCGGCCGAGCTGAACCGGCTGCGCCGCGAGATCCGCAGCTCCAACCGCCGTACCGTAGGGGCCATCGCCGGCAGCACCCTGATCCTGAGCGCGGTACTAATCCTTGGCATGGGTGGCCACGAACTACACGGCCCGGGCGATCTGCCCCTGGCCAGCTGGCTGCTGGGAGCCGCGGGCGGTCTCCTGCTGCTCGTCTCCTGGCCATTGGGTGATGCGGATTGAAGGGGAGTTTCAATCCTTTGGTCCGTTCCGTGAGAGAACGCAGCTCTACCGGTGCCTGGTAATATCTCGCCTCCCTTCTTCTCTTCCGGAAGAGGTAAAGAAAGCGGGTCATCCCCATACGACCAGGAGAGGAGTTTAGTACTCTTTCAAGGTAATAAATTTAGGATTCAGTTGGAGGGATGCTAAATCCTGATTGGGTCTTCCTCAAATCGTGTGGGTAAAATGGTAAATCATCCTTGACAGGCAGAATGCACGCCGGAAGATGGTCGGCAGAAGGGGATTGGGGAGACTTTGGGATAGCCGGACCGCTTGCAGTTTGCGCAGGTGGTGGATATCCGCCACTCCCCAGCCAAACAGCCCCCAATCCCCTTCTGGTTACCGAGTATGTGGCGTGCATTCCGCCTGTCAAGGATGGAGCCGCTACGCGGTGATTTACCATTTCACCCACACGATTTGAGGAAGACCTTCCTAATTTGTAACCTTGACGGAGAACCCCAGCCACTCATCCAGGCGCCCCCGCGCTTGCTCGACGCCGGTACGGTTGAGGGATGAAAACGTCTGCACCCCGGCCTGCCCCAGCCGAATCTCTCCCAGATATCCTTCCACCTGGCGCAAACTGCGCTGTGCCGCCCCCCGCTTCAGCTTGTCCGCCTTGGTGAGCAGGATGTGCACCGGCATCTCCACCTGCCGGCACCAGAGCAGCATCTGCCGGTCGAACTCCTTGAGCGGGTGGCGTATGTCCATGACCAGCACAAGGCCGCGCAGCGAGGCGCGGGTCTGCAGATAACGCTCCAGGGTGTGCTGCCAGTGCTGCTTGACCCGCTCGGGCACCCTGGCATAACCATATCCGGGCAGATCCACCAGATAGCGTGAGTCATCCAGCTGGAACAGGTTGATCTGCCGCGTCCGTCCCGGAGTCTTGCTGGTTCGCGCCAGCGAGCCGATGCCGGTTATGGTGTTCAGGGCGCTGGATTTGCCGGCATTGGAACGGCCGGCGAATGCCACCTCGATCCCGTCATCGGCGGGCAGCTGGCGCAGCTGGTGGGCGCCGAGCAGGAATCTGGTCTTGCGGTAGGTGCTATTCATGGCGGCCCCGCTTGACAGCTTCCAGACGCCCCCCTAGGATGCACAAGCTCACCGAACGATACCACTCCATCGGGGATTTCATGAAAATAGAAGATGTCTATGCGCTGATCAAATCCGATATGGATGCGGTGAATGATACCATCAAACGGCGTCTCTCCTCCGAGGTGGTATTGATCAACCAGATCGGCCATCACATCGTAAACAGCGGTGGCAAGCGTCTGCGGCCGGTGCTGGTGCTGCTCGCGGCGCACGCCTTGGGCTACCGGGGAGAGCGCCACATAGATCTTGCCGCCATCATAGAATTTATCCATACTGCCACCCTGCTGCACGACGACGTGGTGGACAGCTCCGAGCAGCGCCGTGGCCAGGAGACCGCCAACTCCCTGTGGGGCAACGAGGCAAGCGTGCTGGTAGGCGACTTTCTCTATTCCCGCTCTTTCCAGATGATGGTGGAGGTGGGGAATATGCGGGTAATGGAGATCCTGGCGGAAACCACCAACACCATCGCGGAGGGAGAGGTTCTGCAGCTGCTCAACTGCCACGATGCCGACACCACCGAGGAGCGTTATATCAAGGTAATCCACTACAAGACCGCCAAGCTGTTCGAGGCGGCATCACGGCTCGGGGCGGTACTCAGCGGCAGCGGCCCGGATCTGGAGCAGGATATGGCCAGCTACGGCATGTACCTGGGGACCGCGTTCCAGCTGGTGGACGACGTGCTGGATTACAGCGCCCCCGGGGAGGAGATTGGGAAAAACGTTGGTGACGATCTGGCGGAAGGGAAACCCACTCTGCCGCTTATCCACGCCATGCGCAATGGCACACCGGAGCAGGCCGCCCTGGTGCGCCATGCCATAGAGCAGGGTGGACTGGACGAGATAGACCGGATCCGGGAAGTGATTGAAACCACCGACGCCATCGCGTACACTGCCCAAGCCGCCCGGGAGGAGGCCGAAAAGGCCAAGGCAGCCCTCGAGAGAGTTCCCGACTCTCCATACAGAGAGGCGCTGCTCACCCTTGCGGAGTTCTCGGTCAACCGAACCTATTGACGGGGTGTAGCTCAGCCTGGTAGAGCACTGTCTTCGGGAGGCAGGGGCCGGAGGTTCAAATCCTCTCACCCCGACCAGCGCTTATCGGCGGCCAAACGCCAAAGGCGCGCCAACTTGACCCCGCTCCGATTGGGCGGGAAAATCCTCTCTACCACTGTTTCCCGACCCGACAGGTTCCAGCCCATGGATATGCAATCGGCAATTCGAGCGGTAACCGAACATCGCGATCTCGACAGCAGCGAGATGAAGCAGGTAATGCATCTGCTGATGGAGGGAAAGGCGAGCGATGCGCAGATCGGCGCGTTTCTCACCGGACTGCGCATGAAAGGTGAAACGGTGGACGAGATCAGCGCCGCCGCAGCGGTGATGCGCGAGTTGGTCACCCCGGTCGAGATCGACGCTTCCCACCTGGTGGATACCTGCGGGACCGGGGGCGACGGGGCCTCCACCTTCAACATATCCACCACCAGCGCGTTCGTGGCGGCGGCCGCCGGCGCCCATGTAGCCAAGCATGGCAACCGCTCCATCTCCAGCAAATCCGGGAGTGCCGATGTGCTGGAGGCGGCCGGCGTCAATCTGGAGCTCACCCCGGAACAGGTGGCCCTCTGTATCGCAAAGGTGGGAGTCGGCTTCATGTTCGCCCCCCGCCACCATGGCGCGATGAAGCATGTCATCGGTCCGCGCCGGGAGATGGGGATCCGCACCATGTTCAACCTGCTGGGACCGCTCACCAACCCGGCCGGGGCCCGCAACCAGGTGTTGGGGGTGTTCGATGAGCGGTGGCTGGAGCCTCTGGCGAGGGTGCTGGAGCGGCTCGGCAGCCGTCACGTGCTGGTGGTGCACGCACTGGACGGGCTGGACGAGATCACCATCTCCGGACCGACCCGCGCAGTGGAGCTGAAAGAGGGCGCCCTGCATCATCTGGAGATCACCCCTGAACAGTTTGGCATGGAACGAAACGCCCTGGATTCCCTGGTGGTGGACAGGCCGGGGCACAGCCTGGAGATGATGCGCCAGGTGCTGGACGACAAGGCTGGGCCGGCACGGGACATAGTGGTTCTGAACGCGGGAGCGGCCATCTACGCCTCCGGCGTCGCGGATTCGCTGAAACAGGGGGTGGAAAGAGCACGGGAGGTTCTGGCGCGGGGGACCGCTCGCAAGCGTCTCGAGGAGCTGATCCGGTTCAGCAACACCCTGTAATGGAGAGGCCGCCGGACATCCTGCTGCGCATCCTGCGCCGCAAGGCGGAGGAGATAGCCGAGCGCCGCGCCTGCGTACCCGCCGACGAGATGAGGCGGCGCTCCGAATCCGCGCCGCCGGTCCGCGGTTTCGCAGGCGCCATCCGGCGGCGTATCAAAGAGGGCGGAGCGGCGGTAATTGCCGAGATCAAGCGGGCTTCTCCCAGCAAGGGGATAATCCGGGAGGAGTTTGATCCGGCGGAGATCGCCCGCAGCTATGCGCAAGGCGGCGCCACCTGCCTGTCGGTACTGACCGACCGGGACTTCTTCCAGGGGGCAGACGAATATCTGGGCCGGGCCCGCGCCGCTTGCTCGCTGCCGGTACTGCGCAAGGATTTCATCATCGACCCCTACCAGATCCACGAGGCCCGCTCCCTGGGGGCTGATTGCATCCTGCTGATAGTCACCGTCCTCAGCGATGCCCAGCTGGCGGAGTTCTCCGCCCTGGCGCGGCGGCTGGGGATGGATGTTCTGGTGGAGGTGCATGACAGGGAGGAGCTGGAGCGCGCCCTGGCTCTCGATCCGCCGCTGATCGGGATCAACAACCGCAACCTGCGCAGCTTCGAGACATCACTGCAGACCACGCTGGAGCTGCTGCCGTCCATTCCGCCACACTGCCTGGTGGTTACCGAAAGCGCCATCCATTCGGCGGAGGATGTCAGGCTGATGCGGAACAACGGGGTGCACGCCTTTCTCGTGGGGGAGGCGCTGATGAGGGCGGACGATCCGGGAGAGGAGCTGGCGGCTATGTTTGCCCCTTCACAATAAAAAAGCCGGCGGGTGAAGCACCCGCCGGCCTGGCTGGTATCTTGTCAGATTCAGATCAGAACTTGAGCTGGCCCCACAGCCATACTTTATTGGTATCATCTCCGTGGGTATCCGCTTCATAGTTGGCATATTTCAGCCCGACACTGTAGTTTTTGCCAAGCTTCTTCGCCGCCAACAGGTTGAGCTCCTTGCCGTAATCATCGCCTCCTTCGTCGGCAGAGAAGGTATGATAGACCGCCAGCAACTTGATGCCCATTGGCTTGGCGCCGATGGAGAAGTAGTTATCCACCAGACCGTTAGCTGGTGTAGTCAGGAACTTGTCCGCCCAGCCATTGAAGGCGTGCTTGGTTGCCAGAATAGTCTGGAAGGAGTAAGTGCCATCGCCACCCAGTTTTTCCTGGCCCACCTTTGCTGTTACCCCAGCAAAGCTACCGCCTAGTTCAAGCTTGGTATAGTTAGCGTCGCGGCCATCATTGGCATCAGCATACTCGCCCTGATTGGCGAACTCCAGAGCATAAAGCAAGTTGAAATCGTCACTCAGAGCCTGTTTTCCACCAAAACGCAGCCCCAAAGTTTGGCTGTCAAGGGCACCACTATCCTTCTGCAGATCTAACAGATATGCATAACCGGTGATCTTGCCAAACGGCAAACCATTGTAGCTGATATTCACAACATGGGACTGTGATGGCACTTCCGCGCCAACGATATTGTAGGCCCGTGAGACAAAGCCATAAATCAGTGTGGTATCAGGCAGCGAGGTGTTGGCAACAACCAGTGCATCGTAGACCTGCTCAGTCTGCCGCCAACCAACATTACCTACGAAGCGCGCATTATCCAGAATGACCCGCTGGCGGCCCAGCTTGAATACCGTATCGGAAACTCCTGAGTAACTTACCCATGCCTGGTTGATGCGGCTCAATTCGGGATCAGCGACTTTGGCATAGGTGGTTTTCATGGCGCCTTTGGCATCAGGAGAGGCATAATCATGATCACCAAAGGCCGAGGTGTTGGTCATCTCTCCAAATATTTTCCATCCGGCATAGTCCTGGGTCATGTAACCGAGCCTGGTGCGCAAAGTAAGTGCATTTGCATCATCCGGCTTGGCATCATCGCTGACATTCTCCATCCGCAACCGCATGTCGAGAGAAGGTGTGCCGCCGGTCAAGGCATCGGTAAAGGTGTGCGCATATGCTGCCGGCGCCAGCAGAAACGCGGCGCTTGCCAATGCGAAAACAGATCTTTTGTTAACCATTTTCCCTACTCCATATTGATGTGATGTTACCCAAAATCCAGATTTCATAGCTGCAAGCCTGATGGAGCCGTAGCTTCAGCCGTGGGCCACACGATACTGCACAACTCAAAAATCCGGCCTTGATATGTGTCAATTATAGTACACTGCCCGCAACGCTTGTTGCGCTTGCGCAACAGGCTGCTTGAATATTATCTCTCGGAAATCAGGCCCAGATTCTGCTCCTCCAGGATCCTGATCTGGTCTCGCAGTTTGGCTGCCTGCTCGAACTCCAGCTCCTGGGCGTGCCGGAACATCTGCCGCTCCAGCTCCTTCACCTTCCTGGCCAGCTGGTCTCCGGACAGGGCGGCATATTCCGCCAGCTCCTCCGCTACCCGGGCGTACCGGGCGGGCGATGCAGGGGCGCCCGGATAGGCGCCCTCCATGATGTCCTGCACCTTTTTCCTGATCCCCTTGGGGGTGATGCCGTGCTGCTGGTTGAAGGCGATCTGTTTGGCGCGGCGCCGCTCGGTTTCGTCGATTGCGCGGCGCATGGAGCCCGTGATCTGCTCCGCGTAGAGGATGGCCTTGCCGTTGAGATTGCGGGCGGCGCGGCCGATGGTCTGGATCAGGGAGCGGTCCGAGCGCAGGAAACCCTCCTTGTCCGCGTCCAGGATGGCGACCAGCGACACCTCGGGCATGTCCAGCCCCTCGCGCAGCAGGTTGATCCCCACCAGTACGTCAAACTCCCCCAGGCGCAGGTCGCGGATGATCTCCACCCGCTCCACGGTGTCGATATCGGAGTGCATGTAGCGCACCCGCACGCCGTGCTCCGCCAGATAGTCGCTCAGATCTTCCGCCATCCGCTTGGTGAGCGTGGTCACCAGCACCCGCTCCCCCAGCTGCGCCCGCTTGTGGATCTCCGACAGCAGGTCGTCCACCTGGGTGGTGGCGGGGCGCACCTCGATCTCCGGATCGAGCAGACCGGTGGGCCGCACCACCTGCTCCACCACCTGGCCGGAGTGCTCCTCCTCGTAGCTTCCAGGGGTGGCGGAGACAAAGATGGCCTGCGGCATCAGCCGCTCGAACTCCTCGAAACGCAGCGGGCGGTTGTCCAGCGCCGAGGGGAGGCGGAAGCCGTACTCCACCAGGTTCTCCTTGCGCGAGCGATCTCCCCGGTACATGCCGCCGATCTGGGGGATGGTTACATGGCTCTCATCCACGATCATCAGGGAGTCCGGCGGCAGATACTCCATCAGCGTGGGGGGCGGCTCCCCGGCACTGCGTCCGGACAGATAGCGCGAGTAGTTCTCGATGCCGGAGCAGTAGCCCAGCTCCAGCATCATCTCGATGTCGAAGCGGGTGCGCTGCTCCAGCCGCTGCGCCTCCACCAACCTGTTCTGCGTGCGGAGTTGCTCGAGGCGCTCCCGCAGCTCCACCTTGATCTGCTCTATGGCGTCCAGGATTGTCTGGCGCGGGGTCACGTAGTGGGATTTGGGATAGATGGTGATGCGCGGCACCTTGCGCAACACCTCGCCGGTGAGCGGATCGAACCAGGAGAGGGTCTCCACCTCATCGTCAAACAGCTCGATGCGCGCCGCCTCGCGCTCCGACTCCGCCGGAAAGATGTCGATTACCTCGCCCCGCACCCGGTAGGTGGCGCGGCGCAGCTCTACATCGTTGCGGGTGTACTGCAGCTCCGCCAGCCGGCGCAGGATGCGGCGCTGGTCCACCAGCTCCCCGCGCGACAGATGCAGCATCATGCTCAGGTAGGACTGGGGGTCGCCCAGGCCGTAGATGGCCGATACGGTGGCAACGATGATGGTATCGCGCCGCTCCAGGATCGCCTTGGTGGCCGAGAGCCGCATCTGCTCGATATGCTCGTTGATGGAGGCGTCTTTCTCGATGAAAGTGTCCGAGGAGGGCACATAGGCCTCCGGCTGGTAGTAGTCGTAGTAGGAGACGAAATACTCCACCGCATTGTGCGGAAAGAACTCCTTGAACTCCCCGTAGAGCTGCGCCGCCAGGGTCTTGTTGTGCGCCATTATTATGGTGGGGCGCTGCAGCTGCTGGATGACGTTGGCGATGGTGAAGGTCTTGCCGCTGCCGGTCACCCCGAGCAGGGTCTGCCCGGCCAGTCCGGACTGCAGACCGGCCACCAGCTGCCGGATCGCCTCCGGCTGATCACCGGCGGGCTCGAAGGGGGCTTGCAACTGGAAAGGTCGGGACATGGGGGGATTCTGTAGAACGCTCTCTTCGAGTATATTACTCTTTCAAGGTAATAAATCAGGATTCAGTTGGCCTGCCAGCGTTCAGGGCAAGGCTCTCCGCGCAGCGAATGGCCATCGCCCTTTGCGAGCTGAATCCCGATTTTTGCCTTGAAAAAGTAATATTACACCAATCCCGTTATTGTTGAGCACCTGCGTCACAGGAGTCTCCGACTTGGACATCAAACTTTCGAATCGCGTCGAAGCGGTCAAACCCTCCGCCACCCTCGCTATCACCGCCCGCGCCAAGGCCCTGAAGGCGGCCGGCAAGGACATCATCGGCCTGGGTGCCGGTGAGCCCGATTTCGATACGCCGGACCACATCAAGCAGGCTGCGATTCAGGCGATTCGGGACGGCTTCACCAAATATACCGCAGTGG
>DRMK01000311.1 GCA_011322575.1 Gammaproteobacteria bacterium | reverse complement strand
CCCTGACCGTGGGTGGCGAGTGGGGTGGCAGCTACTGGGGACGCGGCGCCGATGCCCTCGGCGTTGCCCTGGGCTGGCTGGCCATCTCGGACGATTTCCGCCGGGCGTCGCCGACCCTGGATGCCGACGGCGACGGGGTGCCGGACTACGGCTACCGGGCCGGAGGCAGCGAACAGGTCGCGGAGATCTACTACCGCTACCGGCTGAACGGCCAGTTCGAGCTCTCCCCCAATCTGCAGCACGTCCGCAATCCGGGCGGCAATGGCGGGGCCGCCGCGTTGACCGCCCTGGGTCTGCGGGTGCAGCTCAGTTTTTGACGAGGAGGACACGGAACCATGAAACCAGGAATCCCCGCAACCGCCCTGTTGCTGGCCGCTGGCCTGCTGGTGGGCACCACCTGCCAGGCTGGCGGACTGCCGGCCTTTCCGCTGGTCATAGAGAACGGCCGCTTTCACCCGGAGGTGGTGGAGGTGCCGGCCGGCAAGCGCTTCAAGCTGGTCATCACCAACAAGGGCCCGGGGCCGGAGGAGTTCGAGAGCCGCAAGCTGCGCAAGGAGAAGGTGCTGGCGCCGGGGGTGACCCGCTCGGTGGTGTTTGCGCCGCTGAAGCCCGGGGAGTACCGCTTCTTCGGGGAGTTCCATCCCGATACGGCGCAGGGCCGTATCGTTGCCAGATAACGAGGTAGTCGTCATGGGTAATACCGTTTTCATCGTCTGGCGCGAGAGCGTCGAAGCCATGCTGGTCATCGGTATCCTCCATGCCTGGCTCTCCAGCCGTGCCGAGGCCCGTGCCGGACTGCGTTTCCTGTGGGGCGGGGTGGTGGCCGGTCTCGGCCTGGCGGGGCTGCTCGCGCTGGTGATGCTGAAGGTGCAGGGTGAGCTGGCCGGAGAGGCGATGGAGTACTTCCAGATCGGCATGATGTTGCTCGCGGCCGGCCTGATCACCCAGATGGTGTTCTGGATGCGGCGCCACGGCCGGACCCTGAAGCGCGAACTGGAGGCGGGCATGGACCGCGCCCTGGAGCGTGCCAGCTGGTGGGGCATGGCGACCCTGGCCGCCCTTGCCGTCGGTCGTGAGGGCGCAGAGACGGTCATCTTCCTCTATGGCATGGGTATGGCCCGGGGCGGGGCCGGCCAGGCTGCGTTCTGGGGTAGCGCCGCGCTCGGCTTCGGCGCTGCGCTGCTGACCTTCTGGTTGCTGAGCCGCGGCGGGCGGCTGTTCTCCTGGCGAGCCTTCTTCCGTTTCAGCGAGGCGGTGCTGCTGCTCCTGGCCGGCGCCCTGCTGGTGGAGGGGGTGGACCGGATGTTCGGTATGGGTTGGCTGCCGCCACTGCTGGATCCGCTGTGGGACAGCTCCGCGCTGCTCGACGACAGCACGCGCATCGGCAGCCTGGTTGCCGCACTCACCGGTTACCGGGCGCAACCCGCGCTGCTGGTGGTGCTGGTCTACGCGGCCTACTGGATGCTGGTCCTGTTCATGTTGCGCCGCCCGCAACGGTTGCAGCAGAAGACGACCCGTACGGTGGAGGCGGGCTGAGATGAACGAGCGGGTCGCGGTTCTCGCTCCGGATAGCGGAGTTCGCGCGCGGCTCCAGGCGCTGGGCGACTGGATGCGTGATCACCGGGGTG
>DRMK01000310.1 GCA_011322575.1 Gammaproteobacteria bacterium | reverse complement strand
GACGAAGTCGCGGGGTCTTCACCAAATCGTGTGGATGAAATGGCAAATCATCCTTGACAGGCAGAATGCACGCCACATACTCGGTAACCAGAAGGGGATTGGGGCTGTCTGGCCGGAGACTACCGAGTACCCACTACCTGCGCAAATTGCAAGCGGTCTGGCTATCCCAAAGTGTCCCCAATCCCCTTATGGCGACCATCTTCCGGCGTGCATTCTGCCTGTCAAGGACGAAGCCGCTACGCGGTGGTTTACCATTTCATCCACACGATTTGGTGAAGACCCACTCAATATATAGTGCAAGATGGCTCACTCCGCCAGCCGTCCAACGAGCAGCGCCCCCCAAACAACAGCCACGTAGATCAGGCTGAGGAACACCGCCGCGGAACCGATGTCCTTGGCGCGCCCGGACAGTACGTGGTGCTCCACTCCGATCCGATCCACGATGGCCTCGATGGCGGAGTTGACCAGCTCCACGATCAGCACCAGTAGCAGGCTGCTGAACAACAGTGCGTACTCCAGGGCGCTGCGCCCCAGCCAGATCCCCAGCGGCACCATGATCAGGCAGGCGAGCAGCTCCAGCCGGAACGCCTCCTCGTAGCGGAAGGCCGCCCGCAACCCCTGCAGGGAGTACTGGAAGGCCTTGATAACATGGGTTACCCCTCGGTGATCGGGCTTGTTGAGGGGAGGCTCGTTCACCGCGAATCCTTCCACACCGCATCCAGCCGGCGCGCCGCCCGGGCGTCATCCAGCCGCCGCACCGGCAGGGTATGGGGGGCCTGCCGGAGCTTGTCGGGCTCTCTCTCCGCCTCCCGACGGATGGCGCACATGGCGTCCACGAAGCCATCCAGGGTGGCCTTGTCCTCCGTTTCGGTGGGCTCGATGAGAAAGCACTCCGGCACCAGAAGGGGGAAGTAGGTGGTGGGAGCATGGTAACCGTAGTCCAGCAGCCGCTTGGCGAAATCCATGGCGCTGGTGCCGCTCCGTTTGGCCTCTTTTTTCAGCGTGACGATAAATTCGTGGGAGGCGCGCCGTTCGGGAAAGGCCAGCTGAAAGCCGGCGCGCGCCAGCCGCGTCATCAGGTAGTTGGCATTCAGGGTGGCGAGCTCCGCCACGCGCTCCATCCCCTCCCATCCCAGCATGCGGATATAGACGTAGGCGCGCAGGAGGATCCCCACGTTGCCCATGTGCGCCGACAGCCGGCCGATGCTTCGGGGGCAGTCCCGCTCCGTGAGCCAGCGGTACCCGTCCCCGCGCCGCCCCACCAGGGGAACCGGCAGGAACGGCAGCAGTTTCTCTCCCACCCCCACCGGGCCGGAGCCGGGGCCGCCGCCCCCGTGGGGGGTGGCGAATGTCTTGTGCAGATTGAGATGGACCACGTCGAACCCCATGTCCCCCGGGCGCACCTTGCCGAGGATGGCGTTCAGGTTGGCGCCGTCGTAGTAGAGCAGCCCTCCGGCGGTGTGGACGATATCGGCAATCTCCCTGATGCGCCGCTCGAACACTCCGAGGGTGGAGGGGTTGGTCAGCATGATCCCAGCGGTCTGCGGGCCTACCGCACTTCGCAGGGCCTCGATATCCACATCCCCCTGCTCGTCGGTGGGGATCTCCCGCACCCGGTAGCCGCACATGATGGCGGTGGCGGGGTTGGTGCCGTGGGCCGCATCCGGCACCAGCAGTTCGTCGCGCCCGCTATCGCCCCGCGACTCATGGTAGGCGCGAATCATCGCCACCCCGGCGAACTCCCCCTGGGCACCGGCCATGGGAGTCAGGGAGATCCCGCGCATGCCGGTCACCTGCTTGAGAATCTCCTGCAGATCGTGCAGACAGGCCAGCAACCCCTGTCCATGGCTGCGCTCCGGGGCCAGGGGATGACGCGCGAGAAATCCTGGCAGGGAGGCCAGGCTGTTGCAGGCGCGCGGATTGTATTTCATGGTACAGGAGCCCAGCGGATAGAAGTGGGTATCTATGGAGTAGTTGCGCTGGGCCAGCCGGGTGTAGTGGCGCACCACCTGCAGCTCGGACACCTCCGGAAGCGGGGGACGACCGCGCCGCCGGAAGCGCTGCGGGATGGTTTCGGCGCCGCACTCGGCGGCCGGGGCCTGGGCGGGATTGCGCCGGCCGCTGCGGGAGCGCTCGAAGATCAGCACCGGGAGCTCCTCAACTCCGCCACGGCCTGCCCCATCAGGTGGGCGAAGCGCTCCAGATCCGCGCTGCTCTTGGTTTCGGTGCCGCACACCAGCAGCGCATCGCCGAGTTCGGGGTAGTCGCGGGAGAGCTCGTATCCCGCCAGCAGCTGCTCCCTGGCCAGGCGCTCCAGCAGCCGGCCCGCCGG
>DRMK01000309.1 GCA_011322575.1 Gammaproteobacteria bacterium | reverse complement strand
GACGCCCGAAGGGTTGGTCTGTCAGCGTCCATGGCTGCGTTGCTCCTCTTGCAAAGGGCGACGGCCATTCGCTGCGAGGAGCGCCTTGCCCTGAACGCTGACAGACCAACTGAATCCTAATTTATTACCTTGAAAGAGTACTAGTGCTCTTTCAAGATATGCGGGAATAAATATATTCATGAATGGTAGCAACAAATTCCTGATGTCCCTCGTGGTGTCGGTATTCCTGCTGGGGGGAGGCAATGGTGCTCTCTGGGCTGGCATAGCCAACACCAAGCACAATCTTTCTGCTGCTGGCAGTGGTACCATCAAGGCCACCAGTGAGGATGAGATCTGCGTATTTTGCCATTTTCCTCATGGTGGCAATCCTGCGGAGCCGCTCTGGAATCACACTTTGTCGGGTGAGACCTACACGCCGTACTCGAGCGGCAGTCTGTTTGCTGCGGCGCCGGGGCAGCCTTCCGGGAGGTCGAAGCTGTGTTTGTCGTGTCACGACGGAACGATAGCGGTGGGTAGCGTTCAGCACATGCCCCGGGGGGGAGGTGGTTCTGGCGTGATAGCGGGTCTGGAGAGCACGTTGGTGGGTGCTGGTTCCAGTTTTGTACTGGGCACCGATTTGAGCGATGACCACCCAGTATCGATTGCTTTTGATGCTGGCAACAGTGAATTGGCTCCGGTATCGGTTTTGGAGGCCAACGGTATCAAGCTGGATGAGAACGGTCAGATTCAGTGTGGCAGCTGTCACGACCCGCACAGTGAGGTATATCCCAAGTTTCTGCGCAAGCCATTCAACGAGGGGGGATATGGCGCCGTGCTGTGCCGCACCTGTCACGACAAGCAGTACTGGTCCACGGTAGCCAACATGCCGCACCGGGAATCGCTCAACCAGTGGAACGGGGCCGGGGACAATCCGTGGCATGTGCCGGGGCACAATCTGGCCAATGATGCCAATTCTACGCCCAGGGCAAACGCATGTGAGAGCTGTCATCAGCCCCATGGGGGGAGCGATCAACGGCTGGTGAAGAGCTACGGTAAGAACTACGGGATTTCGCAGGTATGTCTGGCGTGTCACAACGGCAATGTGGCGATAAAGAAGGACATCGAGGCCTCTTTGAGCAAGACGTATGCGCATCCGGTAATGGATCCGACCTATGCCTGGCGGCATTCACCGGAGCGGATTGGTGGCAAGGTTCGGGAGCTGCCTGCGAATCTGGGCAGCAACCGTCATGCGCAGTGTCCGGACTGTCACAACCCGCATGCGGTATCGGCTGGGGTATCGCCCGATATTGGAGATATAGGCGGCACCAACAACCTGGCCTCCAATGTTTTGAAGGGGGTGTGGGGTGTGGAGCCGTCGTGGCCAGGAAACTGGGGGCAGGTGACCGGTTTCACCGAGGTGGATGACATACAGTACCAGTATCAGCTCTGCCTGAAATGCCACTCCTACTATGCGTTTGGAAGCTCACCGCCGGTGGAGCCGTACGGTCGACCATACTATACGACCCTTACCGACCAGTCTCAGGAGTTCAACCCCAACAACGCCTCCTACCATCCGGTAGTGGCTCCCGGAAAGAACGATTTTTACATGGTTGTCCCAGGCAGCTCCTACTGCAGTACGGGCTGTGACTACTCCAGCTCGCTCATAGGCGGATTCACCCCATCCAGCACCCTGGGCTGTTCTGACTGCCACTCGGACAACGACTACACCGGCACGCTGGGATCCGTGCCCAAGGGTCCTCACGGCAGCGACAACTGGGCGATGCTGAGGGCGCCTTGGGATAGCGGCACGGGGTATTACGCAACTACGGCGGATCATCTCTGCTTCAAATGTCATGACGTGGATGTCTATGGCGGCAACTCCTGGGCGCCGGAGAGAACCGGGTTCAGCACGCCGGGGCAGAGTGGCATGATGGGCTATCCCGCCAAAAACCTGCACATGCAGCATGTCGGCGGCGGATTTGCCTCCTGTCAGACATGCCACGTGGCGGTTCCCCATGGCTGGAAGAGGAAGGCCCTGCTGGTATATGGGCAGGGTCCCAATCCCGACCCAGCTCCCTATCTGCAGCGTGCGCCCGGGGGATCAGGCATCGATTCCCGCACGGATGTGGACAGCATTCAGAGTGGCAACTGGCAAAAATCGGATTGTCACCAGTATTTCCCGGGTGGGATGGGGATGGGTTGCTGATCCGATTGTTTCTCCCGGGGAGGGGATGATCGTACCGTGATACCTGCTCCATAGTTTGCACTCCTGTTACAAATATCCTGCCGGAAAGCTGGATTTTCCGTAAGACATGTTCTATTGGTTTAGCAAGAGGGGTGGTTTACTGACTAAAAAACAATAAAAAGCAATAAAGTTAATTATTCAAATAATTATAGATGGAGTTGCTTTTGTTGACACGGATGTTTTTTCAGGAGAGCCGCCATGAAACGGTACAGCCCCGATTTTCTCTTGTGGTTAATATTGTTTCTCCCTTCTTTCTCATCAGCTGCCGCCATTGAATCCTTGCCACCACAGATGCTGGTCGCGAGTGATGCTTTTGGCGGCTCCCTGTTTGGTTGGCAGGTGGATGTGGATGGAGATACTGCGGTAATCTCCGCGTTTGGCGACTATGAAGGTAAAGGTGCCGCATATCTTTTCGAGCGCAGTGACAGCGGCTGGCGGGAGATGGCCAAGCTTACCGCATCGGATGGAAAGAAAGAAGATGGTTTGGGGATTTCGGTTGCCATCAGCGATGATACGGTAATTCTGGGAGCCGCGGGGGTGGATAACGATGCCGGAACTGATGCCGGTGCGGTATACGTGTACGTCAAGCCGCCCGATGGCTGGAAATCCACCACCGAGACACGCAAACTCGACTCTCCCCTCCCGCAACCTGGTCGCGGTTTCGGGGGGACGGTCGCTTTGGTGGGAGATACGCTGGTGGTGGGAGCGCCTGGTAAAGACAGCGCGCAGTCACCGGGTGCGTTGTTCATCTTTCAGAGGCAGGGTTCGAGCTGGGAACACAAAGCTACCCTGGAAGTCTCCGGCCTTACCGGACGAGACGCTTTTGGAGCCTCCCTGGATTTCGACGGCACCACCATAGTGACGGGGGCTTTTGGCAGGAATGACTCTAGAGGAGAAGTGTATGTCTACCGGAAGCCGGCCGGAGGGTGGCTGGACGGGATGGAGCCGGAGGCTGTTCTGCAAGCGGATGACGGTGCTCCGAAAGACTATTTCGGCGGGAGCGTGGCGGTGGACGGAGATACCATAGTGGTGGGGGCGAACCGCCACGACTGGGACGGTAAAGCCAAGGACGCCGGCGCGGCCTACCTGTTCACGCGCGCCAGTGGCAACTGGTCCCTGCGTAAAAAGCTGGGGCCGCACCCCAAGCGGCCGGTTGGCAACTTCGGATACTCCGTGGCCGTTGCGGGAGAGAGAGTGGTGATCGGTGCCTCCCACTTCAGGGACCAAGCCGCCGATACTGTCCACATCTTCGACAGTGCCGGCGGAAAGTGGCTGGAGCAGGGTTCATTGCAAAATCCGGATCAGCCGCTGGATAGCAAGTTCGGGCTCTCCGTGGCTCTGGGTGGAGACGAAACCACCCTGGCGGTTGGAGCGCCCATGGCAGATGCCGGCAATGAACGGTGGAAGATGAAAGCCGGTTCCGCTTACCTGATAGAGCTGAAACCGCCAGTGATACCTGATGATGAAGGACCCGGTACAGGTGGCTCCGAAGGTGGCGGCTCGTCAGATAGTGGTGGTGGCGGTGGTGGTGGATTCAGCCCTTTGTTGCTGGTGCTCCTATTGCCGCCGCTCCTCTACCGCCATGCTCCGCTGCCAGGGCACTGTTTCAGGTTCCGCACATCCTGAAGGGTCCGGGACACCTCTCCCGGATTGATGGGAATATCCCAATAGTTACGTTTTTGTTAACAAAATGTTTCCGCATGGACACGTTGGTTCTCCTGCACTATTTTT
>DRMK01000308.1 GCA_011322575.1 Gammaproteobacteria bacterium | reverse complement strand
TCCTCCCCGAAACTGATCACCTCCAGCTGGCTGGCCGTCGCTCCCTGGAGCATCAGCAGCTGCCGCACTGCATAGGCGCGCCGCTCACCCAGGGCCAGATTGTACTCCCGGGAGCCACGCTCATCGGTGTGCCCCTCGATGGTGATCCGGACCGACGGATTGGCCGCCAGGTAGTCGCCATGGGCGCGCAGCACCTCCCGGAACTCAGGCGCCACAGTGCTGCTGTCGTAGTCAAAATAGATGGTGGTCCGGGAGAGCAGCGAACCTTCGTCCAGGGCCTCCCCCTTGACCCCTCCATCCCGCGCCACGCCGCGTCCCGCGGTATCGGCTCCACCCCGCTGGGCACCGGTGGGTACGTTGACCGTCTCGTCTACCGGCTCAGTGGTGCTGCAGCCGGAAAAGCCCACCACCAGAGCTACGGCGACAGCACAATAGAACAGCTTTTTCATAGATACACTCCTGTCTCGAGATAAAAATTGAACCCTGCTGTTACAGCGGTGACCAGGCCGGCTCGCGTACGTCGCCACGCGCGAAACCCAGGCGTTGCCGGGTGCGGGTATCCACCGACGCCGCCTCCAGCACCCCCTTGCCGCGGATCTCGGTGGCATACAGTACCATGTCGCCGTTGGGCGCAAAGCTGGGAGACTCTCCCAAGCGGGTATCGGCGACGATACTCACCTGCCCACCCCTCAGATCCTGGACCGCAATCTGGAACCCCGCACCTCCCCGGTGCACCATGACCAGCCTGCTACCGTCAGGGGAGAAAGAGGCCCGGGCATTGTATCTCCCCTCGTAGGTGATGCGGCGCGGTTTACCGGTGGGACCGGAGGGGCCGATGGCGACCCTGTAGATCTGTGGACTCCCCCCACGATCCGAGGTAAACACTATGGAGCCGCCATCTGGCGACCAGGCCGCCTCGGTGTCGATGGCACGGCTGGTGGTAACCCGGGTCAGCTTGCGGCTCGCCAGATCCAGCAGATAGATGTCTGCATTGCCGCTCCTGGAGGAGGTAAACGCCAGCCTGCGCCCGTCGGGGGACCAGGCAGGCGCGCTGTTGATCCCCTTGAAACCGGCTATGCGGGTGCGCTGCGCGGTCTCCACGTTCTGTACGTAGATGGCGGAGCGTCCGGTCTCGAAACTCACATAGGCCAGTTTCTTCCCGTCCGGAGACCAGGCGGGTGACATGAGCGGCTGACGTGACTCCAGTATGATCTGTTCGTTGTGGCCATCCGCATCCGCCACCGACAGGGAGTAGCTGGTACTGCCGCCGCGCCGTACGGTTGTGACATAGGCGATGCTGGTGCTGAACACCCCCTTCTTGCCGGTGAGCTGTTCATATACGATGTCGCTGATCTGGTGCGCCACCCGGCGCAGGCCACGCCGGTTGGTGCGATAGCTGTAGCCCGCCAGGGATTTTCCCTTGTACACATCGAACAGGTGAAACTTTACCTGGTAGCTGTCCGGCCCCAGCAACTCCAGCTTGCCGATCACCAGGTTGTCCACCCGTACCATGCGCCAGTCCGCAAAGCGCACGGCTGACGGCTCGTCTGGCCGGGAGGGGAGATCCCCCTCCGGCAGCGGCGCGAAATAGCCGCTGCGGGCAAGATCTGCCGCCACGATTCCGGCCATCTTCTCGGGAACAGCGCTCGGCGCGCTCCAGCCGAATGGAACGATGGCGATGGGCAGCGCCCCTTTCACACCCTTGGTGATCTCGATGGTCAGCGCCGCCTGGGCGGTACCGGCCAGCAATAGCGCCCACAGGGGGAGTATCAACTTCAGTAGCAGCACTCTGTTCGTCGCTCTCATGACTCTTTGATAAATTTGAAAACCAGTTCCGGAAAGTCAGGCAATATAGCGGTATCGGAGGGCAGTGGCAAAGGGGATGCCTTACGCACCGCGGCCTCCACAGAGCGGTCGAATACCGCGTCTCCGCTGCTCTGCACCGTCTTGACCACCAGCACCTCGCCGCTGGGAGAGAGCCGGATCCTCACCGTGGTGGACATCCCCTCCCGCGCGCTGGGTGGTTCGAGCCAGCGGCTCTCCACCCTGGAGCGAACCTTGTTGATGTATCGGGACAGCTCGGCCTGATTCTTGCGCCGCTGCTCCCCTTCGAGAAACTCCTCCTCGGCCGCCAGCATACTCTTCAGCTCCTCCTCGCGCCGCCTGCGCTCCGCTTCCCTGCGGCGCCTCTCTGCCTCAGCCCTCTTGCGTTTCTCCTCCTCGGCCCTTTTCCGCTTCTCCTCTTCCTCTCTCTTGCGCCTGGCCTCCTGCTCCGCCTTTCTGCGCTTCTCCTCTTCCGCCTTGCGCCGCTTCTCCTCTTCCATCTTGCGCCGCTTTTCCTCTTCTGCCTTGCGCCGCTTCTCTGCTTCTACCTCCCTGCGTCTCTCCTCCTCAACCCTTCTCCGCTTCTCCTCCTCCGCCTTCTTGCGCTTCTCCTCGGCCCTTCTGCGCTGCTCCACCAGCTCCTGCTCCTTGCGCACTCTTTCCGCCTCGATTCGCTTCTGCTCCTCCTTGCGCTTCTGCTCTTCTTGCTTGCGCTTCTGCTCCACGGCGGGCGGTGGATCCTGCTGCGGTAACCTGTCCACCACTACCGCCTTGATAGCCGCGGCGGCCTGGGGTGGTTCACTGCTCCACCAGTCGAACCTCACCATGAGGATGGCGAACAGCGCCACGTGCAGCAGTACGGCGATCAGCAGATAGCGTCTCATCGGGTGACGATTCAATCCCGTCCGCGCCGTTCCGCCCCGGGGGTTTCGGTCACCATTCCGATACTGGGGGCTCCCGCCTCCTGCAGCAACGCCATGGCACGTACCACGGCGCCGTAGTCCACGTTGCGGTCACCACGCAGCAGCACCGGAATATCGGGCTGGCGGCGCAATACCGCTGCCACCTTCTCTACCAGAAGCTGCTCACCGATGGGGGCGTCGGGCCGCTCACCCAGGTTCAAGAACAGCTGGCCGGAGCTGTCCACGGTTATCACCAGCGGTTCCCTGCTGCTCTCGTCCATTGGTTCGGCTGCTACCTTGGGCAGCTCTACCTTCACCCCCTGGGTAAGCAGAGGGGCAGTGATCATGAAGATCACCAGCAGCACCAGCATCACGTCTATATAAGGCACCACGTTCATCTCGGCGATAGGGCGCCTGCGGCTTCTCTGGCTCATTGGACGGCTGCCCGTGCGCTCCCTTTGGGCTGGTTGAAACGCAACATTATGGAGATGAACTCCTCGATGAAGCTCTCGTAGCGGCTGGCAAGACGCCCTACCTCGGAGGTGCTGCGGTTGTAGGAGATCACCGCCGGGATGGCGGCAAACAGCCCCATCGCGGTGGCAAACAGCGCCTCGGCGATGCCGGGCGCCACCATGGCCAAGGTCGCCTGCTGCACGTTACCCAGCGCGGTAAAGGAGGACATTATCCCCCATACGGTACCGAACAGACCCACGTAAGGGCTCACCGAACCGATGGTGGCGAGCGAGGAGAGGCTGGACTCCATGGTATCCAGCTCCCGGTTCATCACCACACGCATCACCCGTGCCGAGTTGTCCGTCAACATCTCGCGATCGAAGGTGGGCTGGCGGCGCTGATGGAGGAACTCCCGGTAACCGGCCTCAAAGATGGCGGCCATCACCCCCAGGCGATCATCCGAGCGCAGCACACGCTGGTACAGGTCGCTCATGCGCTGTTCGCTGCGGAAAAGACCCTCGAACGCCTCGGCACTACGCCGCGCCTGGCTAAGCATCCTCCGTTTGTACAGGATCAGTCCCCAAGAGTAGACCGAGGCCATTACCAGTATGGCCATGATGATCTGTACCGGCAGACTGGCATTGAGCACCAGGTGAGTTAGTGTGAGTTCCTGCATCTTCAACGATGTTCCTTTGTTATGGAGATCTGTTTCCTGATATCCTCCGCCAGACGCTCCGGAATGGCACGTGGTCTAAAGCTGTGGACATCGAGGCAAGCGATTCTGATCCGCCCACTGCACAGCACCCCCTCCTCTCCATCCCGTACCACGCTCTGTGAGAGGTCTATGCTGGCACCTCCGCAACGCAGCGTTCGAACACTCACCTGTAACAGATCGTCGAATCGTGCCGGTGCCCGGTAGTCCAGCTCGGCACGCCGCACGGCAAATATCACACCTTCCCCACGCGCCAACGCGTGCTGCCCGAACCCCATGGCACGTAGCCATTCGGTACGCGCCCGCTCCATGAATCTCAGGTAGTTGGCGTAATAGACTACCCCTCCGCTATCGGTATCCTCGTAGTAGACCCGAACCGGCCAGATAAATTCACCGATGTTCCGCAAGTGGGATCTCTCCACGCAGGCGCGCACGCGGAAACTGTATTCAGTTTCCCGGCCATAGGCAAGTCGTAAATCGCGGAAAGTGTGATGTGGGTTATAAAAAGGCCATCCTTGGCCCTCCCCTGGGGGGGAAGCGGGGAGCCCACATCCATGTTGTAGAAAGCTATAACTCAATAAATCCGAGGTGGCATGCCTTCCATGCGACACTTCCGGGTGTCCCATGCGTGGGAAATCCATATCCCTTGTTCGGCATCCTGTGCCACCCCTTGCCTATAGGTTTGCACAAGTCATGCCACATTCACAATACAAACGGCATTTCAATCGATTACCCCTATCTCCGCGATCCAAACTCACTATCCGGCGAAGCAAGTTGTCTCTATATGGCGACATCAATTTTGCAATATAATCATAACTATCTGATATTGCGGAATATGGTCGTGTCGCCTATCACAAACAGTGAGCCAAAAGAATATCTTGGTTTACTTATCGATTATGCGGACCAACCCTATAATACGGGCATATACCCATCTGCACACTGGCATTATCTCCATGTTTTTATTGATATATCCCTACCTTGCAGCCCCGGGGCCGCCCCGTTGCGAGGTGACCTGAATTTGTCACACTCAATATGGGTGAATTTCAAGCGTGGGTTCTAGTACTCTTTCAAGGTAATAAATTAGGATTCAGCGTCCCTGTGGTGTTTCGCAGCAAGGCGAGAGGAGAGATGTTTGCTTGTTGCAAATGAACGACGAACAATGCAGCATGGCGCTTTTTCAGGCGCAACCCGAAGGGCCGGGCCTCTGTTTTCGCCCAGCGGCGTTATCACTCGCT
>DRMK01000307.1 GCA_011322575.1 Gammaproteobacteria bacterium | reverse complement strand
CCCGCCGGTACCTCCAGCGCGAGCGCCACCTCGTGAAAGAACGGCCGGTCGAACAGCGCCTCCACCCCGTCGATGGCGGTCAGCATCTCCAGCAGGCGCCGCGTGGTGTGATGGCAGCAGGCGGCAACCCGCTCCATCCCGGAGGGCCCCAGCAGGGCCATGTGTATGGTCGCCGCGGTGGTCATCAGCCCCTGATTGGTACAGATGTTGGATGTAGCCCGGGAGCGGCGGATGTGCTGTTCGCGGGCCTGCAGGGTTAGCGTGTAACCGGGATTGCCGGCGCTGTCCACGGTACGTCCCACGATGCGCCCCGGCATCTGGCGCACATGAGATTCGCGGCAACAGAGGAATCCGAAGTAGGGCCCGCCGGAGGAGAGCGGCACCCCCAGCGGCTGCCCCTCGCCGCAGGCTATGTCGGCCCCCTGCTCTCCCCAATCGCCGGGCGGCGCCAGCAGCGCCAGCGCCACCGGATTGACCAGCCCGATCACCAGCATGCCGTTGGCGTGGGCCCAGTCGGTAAGCTGGTCCACCTCCTCCAGCACACCGAAGAAGTTGGGCTGCGGCACCACCAGGGCGGCAAACTCCTCTCCGGCGAAGCGCTGCAGGGAGCCGGGAACTATGTTGCCGCAGGCGCTGCAGTAGGGCAGCTCCACCAGCTCGATTCCCTGGTTGCGCACCACGGTACGCACCACCTGCCGGTAGGCGGGATGCACGGTGGAGGGCATCAGGATGCGCCGCGAGCGGGAGCCCCGGTTGGCGCGCACCGCCATCAGCACCGCCTCGGCCAGCGCCGAGGCGCCGTCATACAGCGACGCATTGGAGATCTCCATCCCGGTCAGACCCGCCATCATGGTCTGGAACTCGTACAGCAGCTGCAGGGTTCCCTGGCTCGCCTCCGCCTGATAGGGGGTGTAGGCGGTGTAGAACTCGCCGCGCGTAGCTATCTCCCAGACGGCGGCCGGGATGTGGTGCTCATAGGCTCCCGCACCGATGAAACAGAGGGGCCGGCCATCCGCCGCGGCCCGCTCATGCATCAGCCGCGCCACCTCCATCTCGCCCATGGGGGGCGGAACGGCGCCCGGCTCCCGAACGCGCAGGTCGTCGGGGATCTCCGAGAACAGATCCTCCATCCGCCGGACCCCGATCACGTCCAGCATCTCCCTGATCTCCTCCGGAGTGTGGGGGGCGAACGGCACCGTCAGTCACCCGATTCCAGCAGCTCCTGGTACTCCCCGGCGCCCATCAGCTCCTCACCGGCGCCATCCTCCCTGGGCTGCAGCCGGAACAGCCACCCCTCCCCGTAGGGGTCCTGGTTGACCAGCTCCGGGCTGTCCACCACCGCATCGTTGACGTCCACCACCTCGCCGCTGAGGGGGCTGTAGACATCGGAGGCCGCCTTCACCGACTCCACCACCACGCACTCGTCGCCGGCGCCGAGCTGCCTCCCAGGCTCCGGCAGCTCCACATAGACCATGTCGCCCAGCAGATCCTGGGCGTGATCGGTAATCCCCACGCTCACCGTGCCATCCTCGTTGTGTCTGACCCACTCGTGGGATTTGGTGTACTGCAGTTCGTCTGGTATGTTGCTCATCTCCAATACTCCCTCATAGACAGGATTTACCCTTGCGCACGAAAGGGGGTTCCACCACCGCCGCCGGCAACAGCCGGCCCCGGATCTCCACCTGGCAGGCACCATCGGCAGCCGCAGGCAGCCGCGCCAGGGCGATGGCGCGCTCCAGGGTGGGGGAGAAGCCGCCGCTGGTCACCCGCCCCTCCTCCGCCACTCCCGAACAGATCACCCGCTGGCCGCCGCGCAGCACCCCGCGCTGCTCCAGCACCAGCCCCACCAGCTTGTGGGGGGGACCGATGTCGCGCTGCGCCTCCAGGGCGCCTCTCCCGAGGAACTCCCGCTCCGGTGGATCCCAGGCCACGGTCCAAGCGAGACCACACTCCAGTGGGGTAGTGGTCTCATCCATGTCGGAACCGTACAGATTCAATCCAGCCTCCAGGCGCAGGGTGTCGCGCGCCCCCAGACCACAGGGCTTCACCCCGGCGCTAAGCAGCAGCCGCCACAACGGGGCCGCCTGCTCCCCGGGCAGAACCAGCTCGAATCCATCCTCCCCCGTGTAACCGGTGCGCGCCACGAACAGACCGTCTCCCGCAAGGGCATGGAACGGCCGCAGATCGGGGAGGGAGGGCGCCCGATCCGCCACTGCCCGCAGCACCGCCTCCCTGGCTGCCGGACCCTGTACCGCAATCATGGCCAGATCCACCCGCGCCCGCACGGAGACGCCGAAAAAATCGGCATGCAGATCGATCCAGGCCAGATCCTTGTCGCGGGTGGCGGCATTGACCACCATGCGGAACCCATCCTCCCCCATATCGTAGACGATGAGATCGTCCATCACCCCCCCCTGCTCGTTGAGCATGCAGGAGTAGATGGCGCGCCCGGGGCGGGGCCGCTCCCCCACATCGTTGGCCAGCAGATAGCGCAGGAACTCCCGGCACCGCGCGCCCTCCAGGTCCACGATCATCATGTGGGAGACATCGAACATCCCCGCGGCGCGGCGCACCTGGTGATGCTCCCCGATCTGGGAGCCGTAGTGGAGCGGCATCTGCCAGCCGGCGAAATCCACCATCCTGCCCCCCAGGGCGACATGCTGTTCGTACAGGGAGGTTCTCAGCGTCATACGGTGTGCTCCGTCTCGGCGTGATAGGAAGAGCGCACCATGGCGCCCGCCATGACCCAGGAGAATCCCAGTCCCCGGGCCTCCTCCGCGTAGGCGGAAAACCGCTGCGGCGTCAAATATTCGTGCACCGGCAGGTGCCGCCTGGTAGGGCGCAGATACTGTCCCAGGGCGACGCGGCTCACCCCCGCCGAGCGCAGATCCTTCAGCACCCCTGTCACCTCGGCATGACTCTCGCCCAGGCCGAGCATAAGGGAGGATTTCGCCTCGGTGGCGGGGAGCTGTGCCACCCTCTCCAGCAGGCGCAGAGAGCGCACATAGTCGGAGCCCTTGCGCACCGTGCGGTAGAGCCGTGGCACCGTCTCCAGATTGTGGCCCCAGACCAGCCTGGCGGGGGCGGCGGCCCCGGCTATGGACGCCACCGCCTGCTCCTGGACGCGGCGGAAGTCGGGGGTGAGGAGCTCGAT
>DRMK01000306.1 GCA_011322575.1 Gammaproteobacteria bacterium | reverse complement strand
GCAATCTAGATATATTTACAGCTTTATATTTTATGTTTTTCTGAATATATAAAAGGGAGGGAGGGGGCTTGCTCGCTGGGGGTTGATGCATCCTGCTTGTGCACCACATCCTTTTCGGTTCCCTCCGTTGCGAATCGGCCCGGCGTTCCCAGTTCCGAAGCCCGCTCATTCAAGTATAGCCTACAGCCACGAAAACGAAAAGCCGTAACGACCACAACCACCGGCTGGCAAAGCTCCAATTCAATTCGTCAATTGAACAAGTCTCCGTATTGGAAAAACCGGTATCATATGTGGAGAATAGTCGCGGTCGAAATTAGAGCTGTCTGCATACTGGAACGCGGACTGGCTGTGTTCTCCAAGGGGGTCAGCAGCGACAGTTTGGGAAACCCATCTGGACTACTAATACTCTTTCAAGGTAATAAATTAGGATTCAGTTGGTCTGTCAGCGTTCAGGGCAAGGCGCTCCTCGCAGCGAATGGCCGTCGCCCTTCGTAAGAGGAGCAACGCGGCCATGGACGTTGACAGACCAACCCTTCGGGCGTCCCTGTGGTGTTCCGCTGCGGCGTTGCAGTGCTTGACAAGGGAACAACCATTGCCTGCGCACTGCGCCTTGCCGCGAAACACCACAGGGACGCTGAATCATAATTTATTACCTTGAAAGAGTACTAGGCTTCCTTTTGTTGTCGCCTCACTGGAGCGGTGAATCGGGGGTGCTCGCGTTGAGGCCGGTGGCCTGGCAACTTTTATATGGCGGATGACGATTGCCCATAATAGAATATTATGGTTTTGTGGATTTACGCTCGCCCCTCAGCACCGTGAAGTTTTCTGCTACCGATTCTTTGATATCTGGACACCATATGATCAACTTTCGTAACGATTTTTCCAGGGTACTGCTGATCATCCTTGCTCCCCTATTCTTGATACTGATATTTCTCACCCTGAGTCGTCTTGGTCTGTTCGCTTGGCAGCTGGAGCGGGTGCAGAGTGCGAGTCACTATGGGTTCATCTTCTGGCAGGGTGTACGGTTCGATCTGGTGCTGGTGGCAATGGCGATGATCCTTCCCGCCATGTTGACGCCGCTGTTTGCCACGCATCTCGGACTGTTTAGATACTGGCGTCGCTTCCTGCTTGTCTATATGACCGCCTGGTTCGTTTTCATTGTATTCATGGAGATGGCAACGCCATCGTTCATCAACCAGTACGATTCACGCCCCAACTACCTCTTCGTCGAGTATCTCAAGCATTACAAGGAGGTTGGCGGAACCCTGCTGGCGGAATATCCGCTGCAGCTGCTGCTGGCGGGAATCATGGTGCCGCTGCTCGGGTTGGCATTCTACCGCGTCAGCAAGCGCCTCACGGTGCTGGAAAAACCGGTTGGCTGGATACCGGCGCTGCTGCTGGTGCCGCTGCTGTTTGGCGGATTCCTGATGGCGGCCCGCTCGACGTTCGATCACCGTCCGGTCAATCCCAGTACCGTGGCGCTGACCACCGACCACCTGGTCAACGATCTGGCACTGAACTCCGCCTATACGGTGCTGTATGCCATCTATCTCTCGGCCAAGGATGAGGCGGGTGGCGTAGCCTACGGCAAAATGCCGTTCGATCAGGTAGTACGCATCATTCGCAACGAGATGGGGATTCCCGATTCCGCATTCACCAGCCCGCAGCTGCCCACCCATCATCTCCAGCAGAGCAGCATCCCTCGCAAACGTCCCCTGAATCTGGTGATCGTGCTGGAAGAGAGTCTTGGCGCGGAATTCGTCGGCAGGATGGGTGGCCTGCCGTTAACCCCGAATCTGGATACTCTGGCAGAGGAAGGGATCTGGTTTGAAAATCTCTACGCCACCGGCACCCGCTCGGTGCGGGGGATCGAGGCGGTAGTGAGCGGATTTCTGCCAACCCCTGCCCCCAGCGTTGTAAAGCTCAACAAGTCACAGCGGGACTTTTTCACCCTGGCCAGCCTCCTGAAGCAGAAAGGGTACGACACCGGCTTCATCTACGGGGGGGAGGGGCACTTCGACAACATGCGCAGCTTCTTTATGGGCAACGGCTTCAACTACACCATAGACCAGGACGACTATCCCGATACCGCATTCCATGCCACCTGGGGGGTCTCCGATGAGGATCTGTTCGCCGCCGCGGACAAGAAGTTCAGCAGCTACGGGGAGCGGCCATTCTTTGCCCTGGTATTCACCTCGTCCAACCACTCACCGTTCGAGTTCCCCGACGGACGCATCGAGCTCTATGACCAGGAGAAACATACGGTCAACAACGCGGTAAAATACGCCGACTACGCGCTGGGCAGATTCTTTGCCGCCGCCAAACGCTCCAACTACTGGCACAACACCATATTTCTTGTGATCGCCGATCACAACTCCCGCGTCTACGGGACGTCCCTGGTACCGGTTGAGCGTTTCCACATACCCGGGCTCATACTTGGCGGTCCGATCCAGCACCCCGAAGTGGTGGGAACCCTGGCCAGCCAAATCGACATGGGTCCCACTCTCCTTTCCCTGATTGGCATTTCGGGAGAGCACCCCATGGTGGGGCGCGATCTCACGCTGCCGCGAAACCGTAACCGCACCGGGCGCGCCATAATGCAGTTTGCCAATACCCTGGCCTACATGGAGGGTAACGATGTGGCTGTATTACGGCCGGACCTGCCTCCGGCGCTGTTCAGATACGATGGACACGAACTGGTGGAGCAACCAGACATCAGCGATAACTCGTTGTCAGAAAAGGCGCTCGCTTACTCCCTGTTTGCCCAGAGAGCCTACGCCGAACGGCTGTATCGCTGATCCGGTTCGGTAGTCCGGTATGGGGTCACGCCGCATACGCACGCGAAGCTTCCACCCCCGCAGCCACTGGCTGGAGCAAGGTGCAGCTTGCAGGCAATGGTTGCTCCATTGGCAAAAGCGGGTCTTCCCCAAAAGCCGCTACGCCGGCCCGGCCTGTTCCTGAAACCCCTGGCAATTTGAGTTTGGAAGAGAGGCCGTCGTATGCCGGTCTGCTGACGGTGTTGG
>DRMK01000305.1 GCA_011322575.1 Gammaproteobacteria bacterium | reverse complement strand
GCACCAGCTGCGCGCGAAGAAGCCGCGCTGGTCGGTGATCCTGTGCGGCTCGATGATGAAGGCTCCTGCCAGTCTGGTGGGGATGAACTTCATGGCCGGGGCGGTGTCACCACACCTTCCAGGGCGCCTTGCCCGACTCCCAGAGCTCCTCCAGGTAGTTCTTGTCGCGCAGGGTGTCCATGGGGTGCCAGAACCCTTCGTGCCGCCAGGCGGACAGCTCCCCGTCGTGGGCCAGGCGGGTCATGGGTTCCGCCTCCCAGACGGTGCTGTCCCCCTCGATGTAGTCCAGCACCTTGGGCTCGAGCACGAAGAATCCGCCGTTGATCCAGGCGCCGTCGCCGTCCGGCTTTTCGCGGAAGTGGGGGATCCTTGTCTGCTGGGCCTCCAGGGTGAAGGCGCCGAAGCGGCCCGGAGGCTGCACGGCGGTGAGGGTGGCGGCGGTGTTCTGGGAGACGTGGAAGCGGATCAGCTCGCCGATGTTCACGTCGGTGACGCCATCTCCGTAGGTGAGGCAGAAACTCTCCCCGTCCAGGTGGTCCGCGATGCGCTTCAGGCGGCCGCCGGTCATGGTGTGTTCACCGGTATCCACCAGGGTCACGCGCCACGGCTCCGCCTCGCTGCGGTGTACCTCCATGCCGTTGCGGGCCAGGTCGAAGGTGATGTCGGCGCTGTTGAGGAAGTAGTTGGCGAAGTACTGCTTGATCACCTCCCCCTTGTAGCCGCAGCAGACGATGAACTCGTTGATGCCGTGGCTGGAGTAGATCTTCATTATGTGCCACAGGATGGGCCTGCCGCCGATCTCCACCATCGGCTTGGGCCGCACCGCCGTCTCCTCGGACAGGCGGGTACCCAATCCGCCCGCCAGAATCACTGCTTTCACTGAATCTCTCCCCCCTGAGGTTTGGCTCTCTGCTCCACGCTACGCGCATCTGGTCGAGGAATACCGCTGCAACCACCGGCGAGCTTCTGCTGCCCCCGGCGGCAACGGGGCATGTTCTCCAAAACTTCAGGGCAAGTCAAGCGGCCGCGTCACTCCGCCGCCCGCAGATTGTCCGCCACGAAATCCCAGTTCACCAGATGCTCCAGAAAGGCGTCGATGTACGCCGGGCGCGCGTTGCGGTAGTCGATGTAGTAGGCGTGCTCCCAGACATCGATGGTGAGCAAGGGGGTGGCACCGCTGGTCAGGGGGCAGCCGGCATTGCTGGTGTTCACGATCTCCAGCCTGCCGGAATCACCCTTCACCAGCCAGGTCCAGCCGGATCCGAAGTTGCCGGCGGCGGAGCCGGCGAAGCGCTCCCGGAACCCGGCCAGCGAGCCGAAATCCCGCTCGATGGCGCGGCCCAGCTCCCCTTGCGGCTCGCCGCCACCGGTGGGGCTGAGGCAGTTCCAGTAGAAGGTGTGGTTCCAGACCTGGGCCGCATTGTTGAAGATAGCGCCGGGCGGGGCGTTCCGGATGATCTCCTCCAGGGGCAGATCCTCGAACTCGGTGCCGGGGATGAGGCGGTTCAGGTTGGCCACGTAGGCGGCGTGGTGCTTGCCGTAGTGGTATTCGATGGTCTCCTCCGAGATGTGGGGCGCGAGGGCATTCCGGGCAAACGGCAGCTCTGGCAGTTTGTGTTCCACGGTGATCTTCTCCTGTTTCATGGGCTCTTTATCGGTTCACGCGGGTCGTTCGCTTGAATCGCGGCGCGGCAAACCCTCTATCAGGCCTGTCTAGGATGAAGCCGCTGTGCGGTGATTCACCATTTCACCCACACGATTTGGTGAAGACCCGCGACAATTATAGACCATACAGCGCCAGCAGCTCCGCCGCCTTGTTACGCTGCTGGCCGTTGCAGCTTATGTGGCGCTGTACCTGGAAGTGGGTGAGGGTGGCGGCACCATATATGCTGCGCGCAAACGGGGTGTCGTGGTTGGAGATGAGCACCGGGATCCCGCGCCGCGCCGCCTGCTCCGCGGCCTGCGCCAGCGCACGCTGCTGGTCGGCGTCGAATCCTTCGCTGCTGTAGCTGGTGAAGTGCGAGGTGTCATTCAGGGGGATATAGGGCGGATCGGCGTAGATCACGCTGCCCGCCCGGGCCTGCGCAAAAAGCTCGCGGAAGTCCACGCAGACGAACTCCGCGCACTGCGCCATGCGGTAAAAGTGGCGCATCTCCCGCTCCGGAAAGTAGGGGCGCTTGTAGCGCCCGAAGGGGACGTTGAAGCGGTGGGACTTGTTGTAGCGGCACAGGCCGTTGTAGCAGTGGCGGTTCAGATAGAGGAACAGGGAGGCCTTCTCCAGCCGGTCGCTGGAGCCGTTGAACCGCTCGCGCAGCAGGTAGTAGCGGTGTTCGCTGTTGTTCTCCGGGGTGAACAGCTGCCGCGCATGGTCGATGAAGCGCTCCCCCTCCCGCTGCAAGGTCTGGTAGAGCAGAATCAGATCCGGGTTTATGTCGGCGATCAGGTAGGAGGGGTAGTCGCTGTTGAGCGAAACCGCGCAGGAGCCGGCGAAGGGCTCGATGAGCCGCTCCCCGGCCGGCAGCAGGGGAAGGATATGCTCCAGGATGGCGAACTTGTTGCCTGCCCACTTGAGGAACGGCCGGTTCCGGACCCTTTTCACGGCGACTCCGGCCCGTGGAAACGCCGCGCCCGGCCCCCTGCGCCGGGAGGGTTGCGCACCGGGAACATGATGCAGCCGCCGCTCCCCCGTTTCACGCCCGTTGCAGAGCGGTGGCCGGTAGAATAGAATGCAGCCCTGCCGAAGAAGAGCGCTGGCGTAGCTCAG
>DRMK01000304.1 GCA_011322575.1 Gammaproteobacteria bacterium | reverse complement strand
CCGCCGCATCCGCTATCGGGGACAGGATCTCCAGGGGCGCCCAATCTCACGGGAGGCCAGCGGCTTCCACGCCCGCATCCTGCAGCACGAACTGGATCACCTGGATGGCGTTCTCTATCCCCAGCGCATCCGGGACATGCGCATGTTCGGCTATGAGGAGGAGCTGGCCCTCGCCCCGCCCGAAGCAGGATCGTAGTCGGGAAGACAGGACTCCTGCGTCGGCGTTGAGCCGGCGCATGGTTCGGGACACATCCAGGGGGCGGCTCCTCCCCGAATCGTGTGGGTATAATGGTAAATCACCGCGTAGCGGCTCCGTCCTTGACAGGCAGAAGCACGCCGGAAAATGGTCGGCAGAAGGGGATTGGGGACGCTTTGGGATAGCCGAACCACTCGCAATTGGCGTAGGTATGTGGACACCTGGCAGTCTCCAGCCAGACATCCCCAATCCCCTTCTGGCTACCGAGTATGGGCGTGCATTCTGCCTGTCAAGGATGATTTACCATTATACCCACACGACTCGGGGAAGAGCCCAAGGGGCTAACCCCCCTCCCCCTCCAGCATGCTCCGCATCCGCGCGAACTCGGCCCTGGTCTGTTCCCCGACCGCGGGATAGGATAGCGGCAGGGAACGCAGGGTAGCCACCACGATCTCCGCCACGGCCACCCGCATCCAGGGCTTGTCATCAGCGGGAATGGCGTACCAGGGTGCCCAGGGCCGGGAGGTCTCCGCCAGGGCCTCCCGGTAAGCTGCCATGTACTTATCCCAGTGGCCGCGCTCCCTGACATCGGCGGTGGAAAACTTCCAGTTTTTCTCCGGGTCCTCGATGCGGGCCAGAAACCTTCTGCGCTGCTCCTCCCGGGAGACATTCAGCCAGAATTTGAGAATGATGGTACCGTTGCGCGCCAGGTGCAGCTCGTGGTCCCGGATGGAGTCGAAGCGCTGCTGCCAGATCTCCCCGCCGGAGCGCGCCACCCAAGGGAGACGCTGCCCCTCCAGGTACTCCGGGTGAACCCGCACCACCAGCACCTCCTCGTAGTAGCTGCGGTTGAACACACCAATCCTGCCCCGCTGCGGCAGACGCTTTGCACTGCGCCAGAGAAAATCGTGATCCAGCTCCTCGGCGCTGGGCTGCTTGAAGGAGTATACCTCGCATCCGGCCGGATTGACTCCGCTCAGCACCGCGCGGATGGTGCCATCCTTGCCGGCTGCATCCATCGCCTGGAAGATCAGCAGCAGCGAGAAGCGGTCGTCCGCGTAGAGCTTGCGCTGCAGCTCGGCCAGCTCCCTGACATATCCCTTCAGTCTGCGTTTGAGCTCCTTCTTGGATTCATCCTCCCGCCGGGCCAGGGTGGCCAGGCGGCCGGGATCGAACGAGCCGTCGAACGGGACCAGCCAGGGGGACGGAACCGCCTCCAACATGCTTCCCTATCTACCCAGCCGCTTCCGCCAGCGGAGCAGGCCCTGATGGATGAAACCGGGACGATCGGAGCGCTCCACCGATCTGAACGCCTCCTGCGCCATAATCCTGCTATATCCCGCCTCACGCTCCCAGCGGTTGCGCATCCAGGCAAACCAGCCAAACCAGCGCACCGCGCGGAAAATCAGGAAACACTGCCAGCGCGGCACCTCCAGCACCCCCATTCCCTCCAGCAGGATGGCATCCGCCTCCGCCCGGCTGCGCTCCTGGGTCATGTAGAGCCAGTCATGGATCACCGCGGCATTGCCATATTTGCCCCATTTGGGCAAAGCGATCCAGAACAGCCGCGGAATGGAGGCGAAATCGGTCTTGAACCCCCTGCTGACCTCGATGGTGTCACCACTGCCCAGCTCGCCCACGTCGTAACTGAACGGCTCCACCAGCACCCAGGTCCTGCCATCTGCCAGGGGGGAGACTATCAACGCCCTGGTAAAACGGCTCATGCTGTACTACTCCGCATGCGCATCCCCTAGCCGCAACTGTAGCACAAAGCATCCTATCCCGCCGAACCACCGCCCCTCCCGTAGCCCGAAGTTATGGGATAGCGCCGATCCCTGCCGAAGGCGCGCCCGGTCACCCTCACCCCGGGCGGCGCCTGACGCCGCTTGTACTCGTTGCGATCCACCATGCGCACCACGCGCTCCACGGTCTCCTGCTGGTAGCCGGCGGCGACGATCTCCTCCACGCATCTGTCCTGCTCCACGTAGAGCTCCAGGATGCCATCCAGCACCGGATAGGGCGGCAGGGTGTCGGAGTCCCGCTGGTCCGGCGCCAGCTCGGCGGACGGGGCCCGCTCGATGACCCGCTCCGGAATCACGCCGCCGATACTGTTGCGGTAGCGGGCCAGCCGGTACACCAGGGTCTTGGGAACATCCTTGAGCACGTCGAACCCGCCCGCCATGTCCCCGTACAGGGTGGCGTAACCCACCGCCATCTCGCTCTTGTTGCCGGTGGTCAGCACCATTCTGCGGCTCTTGTTGGAGATGGCCATCAGGATCACCCCGCGGCAGCGCGCCTGGATGTTCTCCTCGGTGGTATCCGGCTCCCGGCCGGGGAACTCCTCCGCCAGGATCTCCAGAAAGACCCGGTATGCCTTCTCGAT
>DRMK01000303.1 GCA_011322575.1 Gammaproteobacteria bacterium | reverse complement strand
GCCGCGGGAGCTGCTTGAGCTTCTGCTCCAGGCCATCCAGCTGCTGCAGATCCTTGAGACGCAAATCCAGAACCAGGGCTCCCTCCTTGAACCCGATCCCCTGCAGGGCGGTGTCGCCCATACCTGCCAACACCGGCCCCGCATCGGCCAGGAGGGTGAGAAAACCGCCCCCGCCTCCCTGTCCACGCAGCTTCTTCAGGGCCCGCTCCGCCTGCAGGCGCGGATTGACGACACGCTTGATCTCCGGGAAGCCGGCGCGGAAGCTGCCCTCCACCTGCTCCGTCAGACGCTGCTTCTCGGCGGCCAGGCGCCGGTACTCCACGCCCGCCGCCACCGCCTGCACCAGCAGCAGCACCAGGGCAAGGGCCGCCGCGGGACGCCACGGGCGCCACAGTTTGCCCAGCCGCTCCCGCTGGCTGTAACGCCCCTGCAGCAGGTTGATGGATGTGTCGCCACCGTTCTGGTAGCCGGAGGCAAACAGGGAGAGCACTCCATCCTCGCAGGTGGTGATGTGCCACTCCAGGTCGGGGAGCGGGGGCCCGGTCCGGGCGCCCTCCCGGCGGCACTCCACCAGCTGCAGCCGCTGCGGACGCTGCTCCCCGGCGGCGGCCAGCGCCTGCTCCAGCAGGGTGGCCAGGTTGCCGGTATCGCAACAGAACCCCTCCTGCTCACCGCTGCGGATCCAGGAGAGCCGGTCCCCTGCCACCACGGACCACTCTCCCTCGGTGCAGGGCAGGGCGAGCAGATCCGGGATCATGATCCTGGTCTGGATGCCGGCCGCGGAGAGACGATCCAGCCAGGCCTGCATCTGCTCGCGGGATACCGCCGCCACCGCCACCTCGCCGTTGCGGTAGCTGCCCAGGGCGAAGTGGAGCCGTTCCACATCCTCCACCAGCAGATCCTCCAGCAGATAGGGCACCGCCTGCAGCTGGCGCTGGCGATTGGAGGTGGGGACGGAGACGGTGGTCAGCAACATCCGCTCGGCGGGAACCAGCACAATCACCTGGCAGCCGTGCGCCTGGGCGGCGATCTCCTGCAGCGTGGCGCCCTGCAACCGGCGGGCAGTGTTGTGCTGCCCCTCCTTCACCAGCAGGCAGTCCGGCCGCTCGTCGTCCGTCAGATGGATGTAGAGTCTGTCCATCGCTTCAGTAGTCCCCCTGGATGCGCATCAGTACCTGGGCGCGATGCACCTTATCGCTCCTGGAGCGGGTGCGCCGGATGAGGGAGCGCAGAACCACCTCCCCCTTGTCGAACCGGGCGAACATGGTGGCCAGGAAGTAGTCGCTTGCAACTCCACAATTTTTCATCAGGTATTGCTCGAAATCGGCGTGCTCCCGCCTGAGCTCCCTGAAGCCGGGCAGCTCGAGCACCTCGCGGATCTTATCAAACCCCCTGTTGTTCTGCTTCTCCAGCTGCTCACGCGCAGCCAGCAGCTCGGATATATCTTCCCCGGAGAGATACTCCAGGGAGGCCAGTACCTCCTTGCTGGCGGTATTCAGGTTGATCTTGGTCCGTTCCACGCCCGGCAGCACCGCCACATGGTCCGCCAGTTTGCCATACTCTTCGCGGGACATGATCAGCAGCAGCTCGCCGGGGCTCGCCAGCGGCATGTTGCTGGTGCGGTAGGGGGGGTCCAGGCTGGTATACTCCCCATCCTCCGCCCCGTCCACCCCGTGCGGGGTGCTGTCCGCGTCGATCCAGTCAGCAATCCGGTCCGCCAGCGCCGCCGGCAGTTCCAGCTGTGTCAGCAGGCGGCGCAGCTGTTCCAGCTGTGCGGGCACTATGGCCCCATCCCTGTCCACCAGGTTGTTGAGATTGAAACGGCCCTGCAGATCGCTGATCTGCACCCCGATCAGATCCCCCTCGGCGCCACCGGGCGCCGGGTATTGCCGTGGCTGGTTCCACGCCTCCGCCTTGTGGTCGGTCTCGTTCTTCTCCGCATCCTTGCGCAGCAGCTGCAGCGCCGCGCTCTCCATTCCCAGGGCAAACTGGAGCGCCTGGGCGCGATCCAGAACATTTCCGGTACGCCGGATATCCAGTTGTTGCTCGGATACCATGGCTACCGCCACCACCGCCACCAAAGCGGTAATCAGCACTGCCGTGACCAGCGCGATGCCACGTTGGCGGTTCACTGCGTTACCACCGTGTCGGGCAGACGGAACAGGCGCTTGATCCGACCCCACCGGGGCAGCTCCAGGGTAACCTCGACAGCCACCGGCAACCAGGGGGGGGTGTCGCGGTCGGCGCCCAGAGGGGGCCACTCCCCGCTCCACTCACGCCGTGCATCCAGAAAGCGCAGCTCGAACCTGGTTACCTCCTCCAGCAGCGGCTGGCTGCGGGTGGGGCGCTCGTCGGTGCGATCCAGCATCTGCCAGCTGTGCCGGATCAGCTCTCCCTCCTCCAGGGAGTACGCGACCCGCTGCAGGGTGCTGCGGCGCTGCCCGGCCGGATTGCTCCACCCTCCCCGGGTGAACTCCAGCAGGTAGCCCTGCTGCGGGGTGTACAGCGCCGGCAGCCTGTCTCCGTAGGTGTTGCGCACCGGACGATCCACCACCTGCTCCAGGTCCCTGGCCATGAACAGCATGGCCAGCTGCAGCTCGGCCAGCCGGGCGGTGCGTTCGGCGCTCAGCTCCCGACTGAGCAGCGCGGAGCGCAGGCTCCCGTATGCCAGGGCGGACAGCAGCGCGAAGATGGCCAGCGCTATCAGCAGCTCCAGCAGGGTAAATCCGCCACTGCGTGTACGTATACCCCTCATCGCTGGGGTCTGCCCAACAGGGCGATCAGGGTCGCCACCGGAGACCTGGCGTCCGGATCGGTAAATACCTGGATGCGCACTTGCCGGTTGTCGGGCAGATCCTTGAGCGTGCTCACCTCCTGCACCCAGTACCACTCCCGGCCCGCCAGCATGCTGCTCCCTTTGGTGGTGTCCGGCTTGGGCCAGATGCCGAATACCCGCAGCTCGGTGATCCGGTTCTCCGCCACCCAGGTGGCCAGGGTTCTTTCCTGCAGGTAGGAGGCGTTGCCCAGGTAGCTGCTCACCCCTCTGCTGAGCGCCGCCAGGGAGATGGCCAGCACCGCCAGGGCTACCATCACTTCCAGCAGGGTGAATCCTCTCAGCGCCCTCTGTCCGCCAGCCATTGGGCAAAATCCCGATCCTTGCTGCTGCGCGCTTCCAACCCCCCCAGGGGGTCGCCGAGCAGGATCCAGTCGGTATCTTCTCTCCCCTTGATGTGCAGTTCGAACGGCGTGGCCTCGCCGCTGGAGAGGAGGAACAGCATCACGCCGTCCTCCTCCTCTTCGTCCGGCGTCGCCTCCACATCCTCTATCTCCATGCGCAGCCCTTCGGGCAGGGTGCGTTCCCGGAATACAGGATCGTCTTCCAGCGGTTGCCACTGCTCCCCCTCCAGACGCAGGAACTGGTAGCGGTCGGGAAGCACGCGCAGCGCCAGCTGCCGGTTCTTCAGGATCCCCTCCTGGTGATAGAGCCTGATGAGGGCGGCCAGCCGCTGAACCTCCCGCTCGGCCCGCCGCTCCATCCCGCCCCCATCGAAGGAGATGGAGGCGAAGCTGAGAATGATGCCGATGATCACCAGCACCACCAGCAGCTCGATCAGGGTGAAGCCGGTGTTACGGGCGCGGCCCCCCGTGCCGCGCGCAGCGTGGTATCTCACTCCAGATTCCAGTTCCCGATATCGGCGGCCAGATCGCTGCCCCCCAGCTGGCCATCCGCCCCCAGGGAGTATATGTCTATGGTTCCGTGCTCACCGGGATTGAGATACTGGTAGGGATTCCCCCAGGGATCCACCGGCAGGCGATCAATGTAGCCACCCTGCTTCCAGTTGCGCGGCTCCGGCTCTCCCGAGGGCTGCTGGACCAGCGCCTCCAGCCCCTGCTCGGTACTGGGGTAGAAATGGTTGTCCAGCTTGTAGAGGTTGAGCGCCCCTTCCAGCACCCGGATGTCCTGGCGCGCCTTGGTGATACGCGCCGTGTCGGGCCGGTCCATGATGCGCGGCACCACCACCGCGGCCAGGATCCCGAGGATCACCACCACCACCATAACCTCAATCAGGGTGAAACCCTGTGCGCCGCGAAAGCGCCTGAATCTATCGCTGTTCATCGCATCATCTTCTCACAAGTTTTCCAAACTGTCGCTTGGACCGTTCAGCGCACCAGCTGGTTCATATCGAATATGGGCAGCAGAATGGCCAGCACGATCACCAGCACCACCACGCCCATCACCAGAATCAGGGCCGGCTCGAGGATTCCCATCAGGGCGGATACCGCCGTCTCCAGCTCCCGCTCCTGGCTGGTGGCGGCGCGCTCCAGCATTTCGTCCAGATTACCACTGGCCTCGCCACTGGCGATCAGGTGCACCACCATGGGAGGAAAGTAGCCGCTCTGCTGCAGCGCCCGGTTGATGGTGGAGCCCTCCCGCACCCGGCGCGCCGCCTCGTCCACCGCCCTGCGCATGGGCAGGTTGGCCACCACTTCGGCCGCGATGCGCATCCCCTCCAGCACCGGCACCCCGCTGGAGCCGAGGATACTGAAGGTGCGGGCGAAACGGGCGGTGTTCAGCCCGCGCACCAGCCTGCCCACCAACGGTATCCGCAGCAGCCAGCCGTGCCAGGCAGCGCGAAATCCCTCCTTGCGCAACAGAAGCTTGAATGCCACTACCGCCGCCAGCAGCAGGAGCACCAGGGATATGCCCCAGGCGCTCAGGAAATCGCTCACCGCAATCAGCCCGCGGGTGAGCAGGGGCAGCTCCTGCCCTATGTTATCAAACACCCCCACCACCTGGGGAACCACGTAGGCCAGCAGCACCACCACTACCAGGATGGCCACGACGATCATCAGGACCGGATAGATGAGCGCCAGCCCCATCTTCTGGGAGAGGGCCTGGCGGTTTTCGGTATAGTCCGCCAGCCGTCCCAGCACCGCCTCCAGATGGCCTGAATGCTCGCCGGCGGCTACCGTAGCGCGGTAGAGATCGGGAAACACATGGGGGAACTCCGCCAGCGCATCGGCCAGGGTGTGCCCCTCCAGCACCTTGCCGCGGACCGCCAGGATGATGCGTTTCAGGCGCATCTTTTCGGACTGCTCGGCCGCGGTGGCCAGCGCGCTCTCCACCGGCATTCCGGACTGTACCAGGGTGGCCAGCTGGCGGGTGACCAGCGCCAGTTCGGTGGCGTTGATCCCGCGCCGCAGGGTGAAACCCCGCTTGAGCCGCGCTTCGCGCTGCTCCACCGCATCCACCACCAGCGGTGTCCACCCCTTGTCGCGCAGCTGCTGGCGGATCTGGCGCGCGGTGTCTCCCTCGATTATCCCCTTGCATTCACGCCCGCTGGCATCCAGGGCCTGATACTCGAAGGCTCCCATCAGCGCTTCACTCCTCCTCGGTGACCCGCAGCACCTCTTCCAGGCTGGTGAGCCCCTCCAGCACCGCCTGCATCCCCTGCGCACGCAGGCTGGGCGAACGGCTGCGCGCATGCTCCTCCAGCTGCTGCTCGTTGACGTTCTCGTGAATCAGGGCGCGCATCTGCTCGTCGAACACCACCAGCTCATAGAGGCCGCGCCGCCCTACGTAGCCCTGCTGGTTGCACCGCTTGCAGCCGCGGGGCCGGTATATGGTGGGTGGTGACGCCGGAGAGACCCCTAGTTGAAGGCACTCCGCCTCGCTGGCCCGATGGGCCTCCCGGCAGTGGGGGCAGAGGCCGCGCACCAGCCGCTGGGCCAGCACCCCCACCACGCTGGAGGCAAGCAGGAAGGACTCCACTCCCATGTCGCGCAGCCGGGTAACCGCCCCCACCGCGGTGTTGGTGTGCAGGGTGGAGAGTACCAGGTGGCCGGTGAGACTGGCCTGTACCGCAATCTCGGCGGTCTCCAGGTCACGGATCTCCCCCACCATCACCACATCCGGATCCTGGCGGAGAATGGCGCGCAGGCCGCGCGCGAAACTCATGTCCACCTTGGTGTTTACCTGGGTCTGGCCGATACCGTCCAGGTAGTATTCGATGGGATCCTCCACCGTGAGGATGTTGCGGCTGGAGGTGTTGAGCCGGGTTACCGCGGCATAGAGGGTGGTGGTCTTGCCGGAGCCGGTGGGGCCGGTGACCAGCAGGATGCCGTGCGGCCGGTGGATCAGACGATCCAGCTCCTCGCGGGTGGCGGTGGGCATTCCCAGGTGCTCCAGATCCAGCCTTCCCGCCTGTTTGTCCAGCAGGCGCATCACCACCCGTTCGCCGTTGCCGCTCGGCAGGGTGGAGACGCGCACATCCACCGCCCGGCCGGCGATGCGCAGCGAGATGCGTCCATCCTGGGGGATGCGTTTTTCGGCGATGTCCAGCTTCGCCATTACCTTGATGCGTGATACCAGCAGCGGGGCCAGCGCGCGATTGGGCTGCAATACGTCGCGCAGCACCCCATCCACCCGGAAGCGTACCCGCAGGCGGCGCTCGAAGGGTTCGATATGGATGTCGGAGGCGTCCACCTTGACCGCTTCGGTGAACAGGGCGTTTATCAGCCGGATGATGGGGGCGTCATCCTCGCTCTCCAGCAGATCCTCGGGCTCCGAGAGCTGCTGGGCGACGCTAGCCAGATCCATCTCCTCGTCCAGGCCATCCATCTGCAGCATCGCCTCGCCGCTGCCGCTCTCGTACAGCTGCTGCAGCACCTGTTCGAAGCGTTCGCTGTCCACCCTTTCCAGATGAAGGGGGGCACCGGCGAAACGGCGCACCTCGGCCAGGACCAGGGGGGAGACATCCTCCCTGCAGAGCACGTTGACCATGCCCTCACCGCTCCCGGTGATCAACGCACCATGCCGCCTGGCAAAGGGAAACGGCAGTTGCAGGGGGCGTTGCAGCTCCTCCTCTTGAATGGGTGGCGCTTCCTGCAGAGGTTCGATTCTGCTGGCCGGTTCGCTCATGGTGTATCAACGTCGTTCCCGGTCGGAAGGGGCAGGGAGAGATCGCCTCCGTCATGCCCGTCGCGCAGCCGCTGCACCTCTTCCCCCAGCTCGGTTTCCTCGAACGGGGGCGGTAGCTGCAGGGCGTCATCCAGCTCCTTCAGCAACGGGGTGTCTTCGGCGCGCATCAAGGAGGAGAGACTGTTGCGGATCTCCAGCTGTTCGCCACGCATGTAGTTGTACTTGTCGCTGGTCAGCCTGCCGATGGTAGTCTGGTCGCGCAGGATCACCGGGCGCATGAACACCATCAGGTTACGCTTCTCCTTCCCGGTCTTGTTGTAGCGGAACAGCCAGCCCAGCACCGGGATATCCCCCAGCAGCGGCACGCGCTGTTCGCGCACCACCATCTTGTCGTCGATTAGCCCTCCCAGCACCAGGATCTTGCCATTGTCCACCATTACGCTGGTCTTGATGGAGCGCTTGTTGGTGTATGGCCCCAGTTCCGAGTCCTGGCTCACGCTGGAGATCTCCTGCTCGATCTCCAGCTTGATGGCGCTGCCTTCGTTGATCTGGGGGCGGACCTTGAGTTTCAGCCCCACATCCTCGCGCTTGATGGTCTGGAACGGATTGGTGGGGGTAGAGGTGCCGCCGGGGCTGGTATAGGAGCCGGTGATGAAGGGGCGGTTCTCACCCACCACGATCTCCGCCTCCTCATTGTCCATGGTGACGATGTTGGGAGTGGACAGCACGTTGGTGCTGCCGTCCGAGGTGAGCGCCCGCAACAGCGCCCCGAAATCGGTGCCGCCACCACCGATGCTGCCCACCACCATCGCCAGCCCGCTGCTCAGGTTCAGCCCCTTTCCGGCCTGGGCGCTGGCCACATTGGCGGCCAGGCCGCTGATCCCCCCAAAATCGATGGTGCCGATGGGCGCCACGCCGGAGCCCCCTCCTGTCCCATCCACGATCCACTCCACTCCCAGTTCACGTTTGCGGTCCAGGGAGACCTCGGCGATGATGGTCTCCACCAGCACCTGCGCCCGCGGGATGTCCAGCTTGGCGATCACCGCCTGCAGGGAGCGAAACTGGTCGGGTGGCGCGGTAATTATCAGGGCGTTGGTTCCTTCGTCCGCCTGGATGCTGACATTGGCCATCACCGCGCGGGCCGCTGGCCCGGAGGCAGGCAGGGATCTCCCTCCCTTGGCCTTGCCAGTGCTGCGCACGCCCCCCGTCTGCTGCTGGGCCGCCTTTTTCTCCGCCTCGCTGATCCCCATCAGCACCTTGGCCAGATCGGATGCCTTGGCGTAGCGCAGATAAACAACCTGCGTGTTGCCGCCCCCAATCTCGATGGGAGTGTCCAGCTCGGTGATGATACGCCGCATGCGCAGCCGCTCGGCGGGATCCCCCCCCAGCAGGATGCTGTTGGTACGCTCATCGGCCACGAACAGCGGGCCCTCGATCCCCTGGGTCTTGCCCTTGCCACCCTTCTGCTGCAGGCTCGAAAGGATGCGCACCACCTCGGCGGCGGAGGCATGTTGCAACCGGATCACCTCGATTTCGCTACTGCCAGGCCGATCGATGCTCTTGATGATCTTGCGCAGGCGGGCGATGTTGGCCGCCCGATCCGAGATGATCAGGGTGTTGGTGGCCTGGTAGGCGGCCATGTGGCCCTGGGGCGGTACCAGGGGGCGCAGTACCGGCACCAGCTGGGCGGCGGAGACATGCTGGATCTGGATCACCTGGGTGATCATGTCGTTGGTGGGGGCCCCCTGGCGTCCCCCGGTCACCACCGGCAATCCCCCTTGCTTGGCATTGGCGGCCGGAACGATACGGGTGGTGCTGCCGTCCGGTATGGCCGCAAACCCATGTACTTCGAGGACCGAAAGAAACACCTGATAGAGCTCGTCCGCCTCCATCGGCCGCGAAGAGACCACCGTGACCTTACCCTTGACGCGGGGATCTATCACAAAGTTGCGCCCGGTTATATCCGCTACGGTCTGGATCACCACGTTCAGATCCGCATCCTTGAAATTGAGGGTAACCTCTTCGTCTGCCGCCTGCAGCGGAGCGGCGACCAGCAGAAGACCTGACAGCACCAACAGCAAAGCAATTCGGCACATTGCCGCCACGGTGCGCCTGGGAGCCACCGAGCTGCTCGTGTCAGTTCCAGCGACTTCCTCGAATGCAGACAGTAACAAAGGCATGTAGTGAGACCCTGTGGTTGTCGGTTGGTTCGGCGGCACGGCAGGTCACTCCTCGAGCGACAGGGTAACGGTCTGGCGCTGGCCGCGCCGTTCCAGCACCACACTTACCTCGGTGGCACTAGAGAGCTGGCTGAGCAGCGCCAGGCCACTGGCCGGATCGTTCAGTTCCATCCCGTTCACACTGACTATCACGTCTCCGGAGCGCAACCCCAGCCGCTTGAAAAGAGCCCGGTCCCTGCCCGGAAACAGCTTGAACCCCTTGATCTCCCCACCTTTTTTTACCGGGCGGGTACGAATCAACCCTACCAGCTCCTGGGGGTTGCTGAGCATCTTGTCCCGGTAGTCGCGCAGCTCTGCCGCCGAGATGCGTGGTACTATCCGGTTCCTGTCGGAGACCCTCCTGTCCCTTGTGGTCACCTTCGTAGGCGAACTGCTGCGACCGCTACCACCGAACTTCTTCGGCAGACGCAGGGTCTCCATCCGCCCCGCCCGGGTCTGCAGAATGACACGATCGGCGGCGATCTCCTTCAGTACCGCCCCGCCCGGCAGTTTATCATCCAGGGCATAGTATTTCTCCTCTCCAGCAGGTTCGGAGATGATGGCGCGCGCCAGATCCGGGTCCCCGGCGGCGACCACCCCGCGCAGAGTCAGCCGCAACTTGGTATCCGGTGCCTCCTCGGCAGTGGCAGTCGACCTGCTCTGCCGGGCCCGCACCTTTCCGAACAGGTGCAGGCGCGCCAGTTCGAGGGGAGCACGCTCCTCGGACCCCAGAGTCTGGCGGATCTCCCCGGCTTCCAAAACGTCGCCCTCCCCCACCGGGGGAGGAAACAGTACCCAAACCAGCTGCGCCATTTGGTAGGCGATCACTAGCACGATGATCCCGGTCACCCACACAGCCAGGCGTGGAGACTGCTGCTGCAGGAATGGAACCACTCTCTTGTCCAGGTAACTATTGGTCATGTCAGCAGACCAGCCGAATCGGAATACGGCACCGGAAGAGCGCGCCCGCCGCTACCAGTTTCCCGGCATAGTCTCACAATATTAACGTTTATGATATGCAAACCTTAAATGTTATTACATTTTTCCTGCCTGGGGAAAAGCGGGAGATTCTTCGCGGTCCAGAGGCGGATTTGCGATTGCGCCAATAGCCCAGGCTGTTGACGTCGATTTAGCACCTCCAACGGTTCATTGTACTATGAATCGTCAATCATTATTGCCCCGGCAACCAAATATTCGCACCTTCAGGACGCCGGGTCCGCGTCAGTTCTGCGTTGCAGCACCTGGAAATAGTCACCGCTACTCCCTGCGCGCTGCACCTTGACCTGACGCGGGGCCGGCGCGGAACGGTAGCGAACCGGATCCCCGACGGTTACAATATCCCGCCTGTCCAATGGAGCCACATCATGCAGGACTATTCACCATCAGCCGATCTCCTCGAAGGACGCATCATTCTGGTCACGGGGGCGGGCGACGGGATTGGGGCGGCGGCAGCGAGGAGTTTCGCGCGCCACGGGGCTACCGTCATCCTGCTGGGACGCACCATACGCAAGCTGGAAGCGGTCTACGACTCCATCGAGCAGGATGGTGGACCGCAGCCAGCCATCTACCCGATGAACCTGGAGGGCGCCAGCCCCAAGGACTATCAGGATCTGGCGGAAACCCTGGAGCGGGAGTTCGGACGTCTGGATGGACTGCTACACAACGCCGCTATTCTGGGAACCCTGACACCGCTGGAGATGTATGACCTGGAGCTGTGGGCCAAGGTAATGCAGGTAAACCTGAACGCCCCCTACCTGCTGACCCGCGCCTGTCTGCCGCTGCTGAAGAGGTCGGAGGATGCCTCGGTGCTGTTCACCTCTTCCGCCGTGGGACACCGGGGACGGGCCTACTGGGGCGCCTATGGCATCTCCAAGGCGGCGGCCGAGAACATGATGCAGATCCTGGCCGACGAGCTGGAGGAGAACACCCCAGTCCGGGTAAACAGCATAGATCCAGGGGCAGTGCGCACCCGGATGCGGGCCAAGGCCTACCCCGCCGAAGATCCCAACACCCACCCCGCACCGGAGGAGATCATGGGGATCTACCTCTACCTCATGGGCCCTGACAGCCAGGGAGAGACGGGCAGATCCTTCAAGGCCCAACAGGGTAGTACTCTTTCAAGGTAATAATCAGGAAGGTCTTCCTCAAATCATGTGGGTAAAATGGTAAATCACCGCGTAGCGGCTCCGTCCTTGACAGGCGGAATGCACGCCACATACTCGGTAACCAGGAGGGGATTGGGACTGTCTGGCCGGGGACAAGCGGATATCCACCACCTGCGCCAATTGCAAGTAAGCCGGCTATCCCAAAGTGTCCCCAATCCCCTTCTGCCGACCATCTTCCGGCGTGCATTCCGCCTGTCAAGGATGATTTATCATTTTACCCACACGATTTGAGGAAGACCCAATCAGGATTCGGCGTCCCTGTGGTGTTGCGCGGCAAGGCGCAGCCCGCAGGGAATGGCTGCCCCCTCCCAAGGACTATAACGCAGAGCCGGGGCGCGGGGGGCACTCCCTGCGGGCGGGTGTCTGGATGACATCCGCTGAATGAGACTTTACCGTCGATTCTCCTGGTGGTTTAACGCGGACGGCGCTGGCTGTAGTATTGGGTCCACATGGCAGCGGTGCTCCAGAACCATTCGCGAAGACGTTGGTACCAGGGCCGCTCCTTCCACTCCCGGTAGGTGATCTCGCAGCTGTGGGCAAAATCCTCCTCCAGCAGCCGCACAACCCGTTCGGCAAAGGCGGCCTCCTCCACCTCCAGATTGGCTTCCAGATTCCAGTGCAGGCTCCACCGGTCCAGGTTCGTGGAGCCGATGCTGGCCCAGCGATCACACAGCCAGATTTTGGCGTGGATGAAACGGGGCTGGTACTCGAAGATGCGTACCCCGTTGCGCAGCAGCCGCTGGTAGTAGCGCTGCCCAACACGGCGTACCGCCGGGTGATCGGTCTCCTCCCCCGGCACCAGAATCCGTACATCCACTCCACGCCGCGCTGCCTGCTTGAGCAGCCTGCGAATCTTCCTGGTGGGAATGAAATAGGGGGTGGCGATCCAGACGCGGTGCCGGGCGGCGCGGATGCGGTTGGTAAGGGAGCCCTTGGCCTCCTGGCGCGGGGGCTGGATTACCGCCAGCCGCGCTGCAACCCCACCCGCCGCCGGGACGCTGCTCGGCCCGGAGAGCCGCAGGGGGGTATCGCTGTATCGGTTCCAGATAACGGTGAAGCTGTGTTGCCAGTCCCTTACCACTGGTCCCCGGTACTCCACCATGACCTCGTGCCACCACCCCTGCGGGCAGTCGCGGGGTGAGAAGCGATCGGTGATCCCCATTCCCCCGGTAAACGCCACCTCTCCGTCCACCAGCAGCAACTTGCGGTGGTCCCGGTAGAGATTGACGCGCCACTTTCTGTAGCGCAGCGGATTGTAGAGCACCAGCTCCACCCCTGCGTCCACCAGCCGCAGGCGATCCCCTGAACGCATCTCGCGGATGCCGAAGTCATCCAGCAGCAAGCAGACCCTCACCCGTCTGGAGACCGCTTCCCCCAGGGCGGAAATAAACCGGTCGAGCACGGCTCCCGACTCCACCAGATACATCTCCAGCAGCAGGTAACGGCGCGCCGATGCAATGCACTCCAGCATGCGTGGCAGGAAGGCATCGCCATCCACCAGCAGGGAGACGAGATTGCCCTCCCTCCAGGGATAGACGGAACGAACCGGTTGCGGCCTCGAGACCATGGCGCTGCCGCTAGACACCATGTCTAGGCGGGGCGTTCCACCAGCCTTCCGGACTCCACCAGCAACCCGCTGCGCCCGGCGAGAAACGCCTCCAGTCTGGCGCCACAGAGCTGGCGTCTCCAGCCCCGCATCACGGGACCGCTCCCCTCCCCCGCAACCAGCCGCTCCAGGTCGCGGCGCGTGGCCAGGCTGGCGGGGCTGATGCGACTCTCCCTGGCCGCCAGGCGCACCAGCGCCATCAGGGCATCCACCATACCCTCCTGCTCCACGGTCAACCGGATCCTCTCCTGGCTCCGGGGCCACTGCTTCTCCGGCAATGCCCGCGCCTCCCGGATCAGGGCAAGCAGTTCGCTCCCCCAGCGCCGCCGGGCACCCTCCTCCAGCCCCCTTACGCGGGCCAGGGCCTGGTGATCTCTGGGCTGACGGCGCGCCAGTTCGAGCAGTACATCGTCACGCAACAGCCATTTGCGTGGCCTGTCCTGCTGGCGGGCCCGCTCCTCGCGCCAGGCGGCCAGCGCCCGCAGTACGGCCAGCTGGACCCCGCGCAACTGCTGATGACCGCGAATCCTGCTCCAGGCCTCCTCGGCCCGGTTTTCGTAGGTGGCGGGGTCCCCAAGCTGGGCAAAATCGTCCGCCAGCCACTCCATACGCCCCAGCTCCCGCAGCATGCGGCGCTGCTCCCGGTACAGTTCTCGCAGGTAGCGCACGTCATCCGCCGCATAACGCAGCTGTTCCGGCTCGAGAGGACGCAGCGACCAGTCGGTCCGGCTGTGGGACTTGGGCAGCTCTACCCCCAGCATCTCTCTCACCAGGGCGCCGTATCCGATCTGGTCTCCGTAGCCCAGCAGGGCCGCCGCTATCTGGGTATCGAACAGCGGCTGCGGCACGGCTCCGCGCAGGTAGTAGAAAATCTCCAGATCCTGACGCGCGGCGTGCAGCACCTTTACGATGGATGAGTCGTAGAGAAGCGTGAGCAGTCCCTCCAGATCCGGCAGACGGAGAGGATCGATACAGGCGATCAGATCGTCGTTGGCCACCTGCAGCAGGCAGAGGCGCGGATAGTAGCTCTTTTCACGCAGAAATTCGGTATCCAGCGCCAGCCAGGGGCTGCCACACAGGCGCTGGCACAGGTGATCCAGCTCATCCGGCTTGTCGATATAGAGTTGCTGCACCTCTCTCTCCGCTGGTCGGCAATGATTTGGCAGCATACATCACCGCAGGAGAGATAGCACCTGCCGGAAGCAACCCCGGCTCTCAGTGGAGGCAGTAACTGACCCGCGGGGCGCTGCAGGCGGCGGCCGGACAGAACAGATCCACCAAGTCGTCCACGGTGTTCAGGCTTCCCAGATTGAAAGAGAGGGCAAGGGCATCCTTCCCCAGCGACTCGCCCAGAGTAATGAGCAGCATCAGTACGGTGAGTGGTCCGAGCCCCAGATCCTCTTGCAGCAGCATGCCACCATACAGCTCGTTGCTGTCCATTCCAGCATACAGCGCCACCTGCCGCAGCACCTCGGATTCAACACACCCGGCCATGGTTGTAATCAGTTGCGTCGATATCCGTCATCTTGCCAGCTCCCGCCCCGGAACAATTGCCCGGATAAATGTAGTAATAACCGCCGCCATTTGCAAGGCCGCGCCACCAATAGTTGACGCATCCGGTGGCATCCCAGGGCCTTTGCCTGGCTATTTTCAGGTACCGGAGTGGGAAACATGGCGTCAATATTCCATCCCGCATGGATCGGATCGCGGCAGAACGTCCCTTCGACGTTCAAAGGGGAATTGGCCAGGTCGCCACCGCGTCGCGGCCATCGAATAACATCCGTCGATTCCACGCGAAATGAGGAAGAAGCGACGAAACTTCCCACCGGCAGCCCCGCTCGGTTTATGCTATGGGGTTATCCCGAACCGGAGCATCGCCATGCACCTGCACATAGCCGGAATCTGTGGAACCTTCATGGGGGGAATCGCCCTGCTGGCGCGTCAGCTGGGCCACCGGGTGAGCGGCTCGGACAGCAATGTCTACCCTCCCATGAGCACCCAGCTCCAAGCGCAAGGCATCCAGCTGCTGGAGGGTTACGAGGCGCGCCATCTGGAGCCGGAACCTGATCTGGTGGTCATCGGCAACGCCCTGTCCCGCGGCAACCCGCTGGTGGAGCATGTGCTGGAGAAGGGCCTGCACTACACCTCCGGCCCCCAGTGGCTGGCGGAGAACCTGCTGCACGGGCGCTGGGTGCTGGCCCTGTCCGGCACCCACGGCAAGACCACCACCTCCAGCATGCTGGCCTGGATTTTCGAGGATGCGGGGCTGGATCCGGGCTTTCTGATTGGGGGGGTGCCGCGGAACTTCGGCATCAGCGCCAGGCTGGGCTCCGGTCCGTTCTTCGTGGTGGAGGCGGACGAGTACGACACCGCCTTTTTCGACAAACGCTCCAAGTTCCTCCACTACCGGCCGCGCACCCTGGTGATCAACAACCTGGAGTTCGACCATGCGGACATCTTCCCCGACCTGGCTGCCATCCGGCGCCAGTTCCACCATCTGGTGCGTACCGTGCCCGGTAACGGACTGATCATCACCCCGCCGGATGATGAGAGCATCGAACGGGTACTGGCCGAGGGATGCTGGACCCCACGCGAAACCTTCTCTGCTTCCCGCGAGGCCGACTGGAGCGTATCTTCATCCACCGCCGACGGGAGCAGTTTCGAAGTACGGCTGAACGGCGGCCCTGCGGGCAGCGTGGAGTGGGAGCTGATGGGGGAGCACAACCTGGGCAACGCCCTGGCGGCCATTGCCGCTGCGCGCCACGCCGGGGTCCCCCCTTCCCGCGCCTGCCAGGCTCTGCATGGGTTCCGCAGTGTGCGCCGCCGCATGGAGATACGCGCCCGGATCGACGGGATCACCATCTACGACGATTTCGCCCACCACCCCACCGCAATCGCCACCACCCTGGCCGGTCTGCGCGCCCGCGCCGGAGAGGAGCGCATCGTGGCGCTGCTGGAACCACGTTCCAACACCATGCGCATGGGGATACACCGGAAGGAGCTGCCCGCCTCCCTCCGCGCGGCAGATGAAGTGATACTGTTCCGGACGCCGGGCCTGGAGTGGGATCCCCAGGAGGTGGCCCAGGCGCTGGGCCCATGTGCTAAAGTTTATGACAATATTGTTGAACTGGTCGAGTATCTGGCGCAAAGCACGCGCAGTGGTGATCATATCGTGGTGATGAGCAACGGTTCGTTCGGAGAGATCCACAGCAGGCTGGAGCAGGCGATCGGCAGACGCCGGCATGGGTAACCCAACCTCCTCTCCCATCTGCATCGCCATAAGTGGCGCCTCCGGCGCGCCATACGGCTTACGTCTGCTCGAACAGCTGGTGACCCGTGGCCAGCCGGTATATCTGCTTATCTCCCGGGCCGCGCGGGTGGTGATCGCCGCCGAAAGCGATCTCGATCTTCCGGCCGCCCCCGAGGCTGCCACCGCCTGGTTCAGCAACCACTTTTCCCTCCCGCCGGGGATGCTGCAGGTATTCGGAACGGAGCAGTGG
>DRMK01000302.1 GCA_011322575.1 Gammaproteobacteria bacterium | reverse complement strand
GAGCCGCGTCGATGTCACGGCGCAGCTCGGGTGTCACCTGCTCGTCGGCATCGATGGAGAGCACCCAGTCGCAGCCTGCCTTCTCCAGGGCCCGCTGCTTCTGCGGCCCGTAACCCGGCCAGTCGGTCTGGAACACCTTGTCGGTGTAGCGCCGCGCGATCTCGACCGTACCATCGGTGGAGCCACTGTCCAGCACGATGATCTCATCGGCCCAACCGGCCACCGACCGCAGGCAGGGCTCGATCCGATCCGCCTCATCCTGCGCAATGATGATCGCCGCGAGGCTCTGTTTGCGCTCGACGGGTGAGCTTCGCTCCCTCTGCTGCTGAAGCCGCAGCGCCGCGAACAGCACCGCCAGATAGAATGCGAAGAAACTTGCCGGCCGGTTGCGCTCCAGGATCGCCTCGGAGAAACCGAAACAGGCGTAAGCGGTGATCAACAGCAGCCCCGCCAGCGCCAGACGCTGGGCATCGGCCCCCTCGTCTCTACGGATGGCGCCGGCAAACAGCGCGGCCGGGATCAGGAACAGCAGCAGCAAGGCCCCGTATGCAACGATACCGCCGTTGGCAAGGGCGGACATGAACTGGTTGTGGGGGTGACCCCAATCCGCCGCCGAGCGGTTGCGGATCCCGGCATCCACCAGCAGCTGGGCCTGCTCCTTGTAGTGCCCCCAGCCGACACCAAACAGCGGGTTTTCCCTGAAAATCTGCCAGGCCGCCAGCCACATCTCGAAACGCGATCCCACCGAGGTCTCGCGCACCTTGTCCGTGATATCGCTGTGAAAATAACCTGATAAGTTGTTGGTGGTGCGTTCAATAGTGCTCTTGACACCCGTTGCCGGGATCAGAAAGGCGGCAACGAGCAAGGCCACCGGCAGAAGAACCGCGCTCCAGCGAAGCCGGGCATTGATGTGGGCGCGGGCAAACCACACAAATATCAGCATCAGAAAGGGAATGGCCACCCACCCACCACGCGCATGGGAGAGCAGGCTGGCCAGCAGGCCGCAGACGGCTGCCACGATAGGCAACAGCGCCATCCGGCGGGCACGGGAGCTGAACCAGCCGATGCCCGCCAGCGCCATGATCCCCATGGCCAGCGCCAGATCGCCGAAGATGATGGGGTGGGTAACGCCGCTGGCGCGAAACCCGACAGGCTGTCCCCACACCTCGTACAGCGCCGTCAGGGCCGCCACCACGGCTCCCGCGGCCAGGCCGTACCATAGCGCTGCCAGACTGACGCCAACGCGGCGCAGAAAGAGGTAGGCGGGGATTGTCAGCAGGAGATGGAGGAACTTGTTGAGCTTCTTCATTCCCTCCTCGTCGATCCCACCCAGGAGTGTGGTGAGCAGGGCGGCCAGAAAGAAGGCGCTCAGGGCGAAGTAGAACAGCTTCTCCTCACGGTGGGCCGGCCCTTCCTTTCCATGCCGCCAGAGGACCCAGAACCCACCCAGCGATAACAGCACCAGCCCGGCGCTGTCGGCTGGGAACAGCAGCAGTATGAGCACCGGATAGAGGAAGATCACCAGGGATGCCAGCTGCCTAGCTCTGTAGATAGGGGGTATCGATGTATTAGGAATATCGGCCACGGGGAGTTGGTCTCTGACAAGGTGGATCCGGTTTGCCGCTTATTGTCTCAGATGGAGCTGAAAAGAGGGCTTTAATGATAAAGCTTTTCCAGAGCGGGAGTAAGAAGGGTGATCATGAGACAGGGCGCGGAAATGCCCCTGTGAGCTTCAGGTATTGCTGTAAACCCGCACCACCAGTTTCTGACCAGGCATCAGGGGGGTGCCCGTGGCGATGGCGTTCCACCTGACCAGCTGGGCCACGGTTACGCCATAGCGTCGCGCCAGGCTCCACAGGGTGTCACCATTTGTCACCGTGTGAGTAACTCCCCGGTGGCTCGGGGAGCCCTCTTCCCTGCCCGCGGCCTGGCCAGTTGGCTCTGCCGCGGTCACGATTCTCAGGCGATCTCCGGGATGAATGGTGGAGCCCCGTAGCCGGTTGGTGCTCCTGAGGGCAGCTACCGTGGTGCCGTAATGCCTGGCGATCCCGATCAGGTTCTCTCCAGGGGAGACGGTGTGGTAGATCCAGCCAATCCTTTCTGCGGGAGAGAGCTGGGAGAGTCCCCATTTGAAACGCGCCCCTTTCTCTATCGGCAGCAGCAGATCATGCGGACCCCCGGGGGGTGTTACCAGTCTGGTAAACCCAGGGTTGAGCTGTCGTAGCTCACCCAGGGAGAGGCCGGCCAGCCTGGCTGCCACCGCCAGGTTGATCTGCTCTTTGATCTGAAGGCGGGTCAAATGTGGTTGATTGGGGATCTCCTTGAGCGTTATATCGTAGTAGTCCGGATTCATTACCATGGCCGAGATGGCCAGCAGCTTGGGAATGTAGTGCCGAGTCTCCTCTGGGAGCAGGGGCCGGATGGACCAGAAATCCCCCGACTTGCCGTTACGCCTGGCGGCCCGTACGGCGCGCTCCACGGTACTGCCTCCCGAGTTGTAGGCAGCCAGGGCCAGCAGCCAGTCGTTGTCCAGCCGCTTGTATAGATCCTGGAGAAAATCCAGGGCCGCCCGGGTGGAGGCGTGTATGTCCCGCCGCCCGTCGTACCAGGAGTTGCGTTTCAGGCCATAGTGTTTGGCGGTTGAGGGGATGAACTGCCAGATCCCGGCGGCCCCGCTGCGCGAATAGGCAAACGGCTGGTAACCGCTCTCCACCACGGGCAACAGGGCGATCTCGGTGGGCATGCCGCGCTTCTCCACCTCCTCCAGCACGAAATGCAGGTACGGTGCCGCCTGCTCGATGATACGATCCATGTAGTACTGGCGCTGTCCGTACCAGCTGAGGCTCTTCGGCCAGGTATCGGGAAGGTAGTCGGAGAGCTGGAAGCCGGCTCGCATGCGTACCCAGAGATCGTCCGGGTGCCATGCGGCCGTTCCTGCGCCATCTGTTGGGTCCAAGGCCGTGATTGTTTCATCTGATCCGGAAAAAGGGTGATCAGTACCACCAACTATGGAGTCAGCGACGCTCCTTGTCGGTACCTGCAGTTCAAGCTGTACCTGGCGCGGGGGAATACGGGCACATCCATAGACGGCAATTGCAATCAGCAGAATGGTGGCGAATCCGGTCCGGTTCATGGCATGCAATGGTATTTGAGCTTCTGCTGTCGGTCAATTTTCATTACATATTCGGAATTTATTAATCCGGCAACAATATATGTCGTATTCAGCCGTCGTATGCCGGTCTGCTGCAAGGAGGCGAAACGCCGCTGGAGTTCTCTTTAGCAAGTTTTTGCCAACACCGCAGCAGACCGGCACACGACAGCCTCCCTTCTGAAACCCTGAGTGCCGGATTAGTAACTATATCGGCTAATCCAGTCTGTCTTTCCAGTGGCGCAGAACCAGAAATACCTGTTCCGGTTCACTCAATGGTCGCCCCGCAAACTTTCCAGCGGCCCTGGCAACCGTTGCCACGCCGCAACGCAGAAAGGGGTTGGTAGCTTTCTCCTCGGCCAGTGTGGAGGGAACCGTTGCTAATCCCCTGGCTCGCAACTGGCGGGCCTTGTTTTGGCGGTGCTGAATGGCGCTGTTGTCGGGTTCCACCAGGCGCGCAAAGCGCAGGTTCTCCTCGGTGTATTCGTGGGCGCAGTAGATGAGGGTCTCGTCGGGCAGTTGGGCTATCTCCTGCAGGGAGCGGAACAACAGTTGACCTGTGGAGGTGAATACCCTGCCGCAGCCAGCGGTGAACAAGGTATCACCGCAGAACAGCAGACCGGATCCATAATAGGCCAGATGTCCACAAGTGTGGCCGGGAACCGCCAGCACATTGAACTCTGCGTCTACGGCGCCTGGCTGGATCAGTTCACCACCTCGCAGCGGATGGGTGATTCCGGCAACTCCCTCCCTGGCTGGACCGTATACGGGAACATGGAATCGCTCTACCAACTCCTCCACCCCGCCCACATGATCGTGATGGCCGTGGGTGATCAGGATGGCGCAAGGGATCACAGCAGCTTCTTCCACGGCCGCCACCACCGGTTCCGCCTCACCTGGATCGACGATAGCAGCCCGCCGCTGGTGATCCTGAATCAGCCAGATATAGTTGTCTCGCAGCGCCTTGACAGCGGCTATTTTCAGCATGAGCAGGTATTATAGAGGCTGCTTCGGAAGCCGGGTGGTTTTTCGGTAACATGGGTGACGGTCGGGAAAGTGACGATGAGCGAATCTGGCGGCGTCTGCACGCCTGGTTTCGGCTACCCGCTGGCCAGCTGCTGCTGGAGCAGGAGAGGGCCCAGCTCGGGCAGGTTCTGACCGATCTGTTCGGATACCACCTGCTGCAAGTGGGGTGTCCCGGCGATGTGGAGATGCTGAAAGCGAGCCGCATCCGGCACAGCATGGTGATGTCGCTGGAGGCGCGCGCCGCGCGGGGGGATGCCGCGTTGTGTGGCGAGGCGGCTGCGCTGCCGTTCGCCGGCGAGAGTCTCGACGTGATCCTGTTGCCCCACGTTCTGGAGTTTGCGCAGGATCCGCATCAGGTTCTGCGCGAGGTGGAACGCTCGCTCATACCGGAGGGACATCTAATCATAACCGCCTTCAACCCCTGGAGCCTCTGGACCTTTTGGCGCTGGCTCGGCTGGCGCCGCAGCAGTCCACCCTGGTCGGGGCGTTTCCACAGCCCCTCCCGGGTACAGGACTGGTTGGGCCTGCTTGGGTTTGACACGCTGCAGGTACGCTCGTTTGTCTACTACCCCCCCGTGCGCCACGGAGCACTGTTGCGTCATCTGCAACTGTTCGAATACCTGGGCAGACGCTGCCAGCCGTTTCTGGGAGCGGCCTATCTGCTGGTGGCCAGGAAGCGGGTGGCGACTCTTACGCCGTTGGTCCCACGCTGGCGCCTGCGTCATCGTCTTCTGCCGGGCGGGATGCCGGAACCCAGCGCGCGCCGTGATCGCGCCCCGCGTCCGGAGCAAGGATGAGCAGCGGGAACCAGGTCGAGATCTTCACAGATGGCGCCTGCAAGGGGAACCCGGGCCCAGGTGGCTGGGGTGCCGTTTTGCGCTACCGTGGACGGGAGCGGGAGCTATACGGGGCGGAGCCGGAGACCACCAACAACCGCATGGAGCTGATGGCGGCGATCGTGGCTCTGGAGACCCTGAAACGCCCATGTAAGGTAGCGCTCACTACCGACTCGCGCTATGTGCAACAAGGGATAACCAGCTGGATGGAGAACTGGAAGCGGCGCGGATGGAAAACCGCCAACCGGCAGCCGGTCAAGAACCGGGATCTCTGGCAGCGGCTGGATCGGGCTATGGCGCGCCACGACGTGGAGTGGCACTGGGTCAAGGGGCATGCGGGACATCCCGAGAACGAACGGGCGGATGCGCTTGCCAATCGTGCAATCGAGGAGCTGAGGAGCTGAACATGCGACAGATCGTGCTGGATACGGAAACCACCGGGCTGGAACCCAAGGAGGGGCACCGCATCATAGAGATAGGGTGCGTCGAACTGGTGCAACGCCGTCCGACCGGTAACAACTACCACCAGTACCTGCAGCCCGACCGCGAGATCGACAGCGGTGCGGTGGATGTGCACGGGATCACCAACGAGTTTCTTGCCGACAAACCCCGCTTCGCTGACATCGCGGAGGGGTTTCTGGCCTACATCGAGGGGGCCGAGCTGATTATCCACAACGCCCCCTTCGACGTGGCCTTCATCAACCACGAGTTGCAGCTGCTGGACGAAGGCCTGAGCCTCCTGGAGGAGCGCTGCAGTATCATCGACACGCTGGCCATGGCGCGCCGGTTACACCCGGGACAGCGTAACAATCTCGATGCCCTGTGCAAACGCTATCAGGTGGATAACTCCCAACGCGATCTGCACGGCGCGCTGCTGGACGCCGAGATCCTGGCCGATCTATATCTGCGCATGACCGGCGGCCAGACCTCCCTGGAACTTGGCCAGGAGGAGCTTCAAACCGACCGCAAGGGTGACTCCACGGCCCCGCGCCGGGTGGCGCAAGAGCGCCCACCGTTACGGATAATCCGCGCCAGCGAGGAGGAGTTGCAGCGCCACGCCAAGCGGTTGGAGGAGATAGCCAAGACAAGCGGCGGGGTCTCCATCTGGGAGCGGCTTGAGGCTAGCAATCCCGGCACGACACCTCTATCTTCCCGGGAGAAATATTAGGGCTGGCGGTAGAGGGCCGGGGTAGAAGCTATTTTTCCACTTTGGTGATGCTGGCCTTTTCCACGATCAGTGGATAGGTATAGCCGGAGCCGAAATCGAGATCCAGGGTTACGGTTCCCACCACCTTGACCTGATCTCCCACCTGCGCCGTATCCTGGCTGGTAACAGTTACGTCATTGCTTCCCTTTTCACCGGTACCATCCTGCAGATGGATGAAGTTCCGGTTCAGGATGCCGTTGTTCACCTTCACCACCTTGCCCTGCAGCTGGACCTGCTGCCCCTTGAGCTGATCCTTCTCCTTGTAGAGCTCCGCGACGCTCTTTTCAACCGGATCCGCCGCCGAAACCGCAAGCGGGGCCAGGCAGAGCAGACCTGACAGGAAAGTGATGGCAATTCGATTCATGAGATGACTCCCGCGAATATGATGTTGAAAAGAGCCCCCATTCTAGCAGGAGTGAGGGCCAATGGCACTTCTCAGCGAAAGATCTGGAACAGCTCTTTGTTGATCAGAAAGTGGATCCAGATACTGGCGGCGTAACCCAGCGCGATGGCCCACGACCATTTCAGATGGGCGAAGAAGGTATATACGCCCCGCGCCTGGCCCATCAGCGCCACCCCCGCAG
>DRMK01000301.1 GCA_011322575.1 Gammaproteobacteria bacterium | reverse complement strand
GGATTCAGCGTTCCTGTGGCGTTTCGCGGCAAGGCGCAGTGCGCAGGCAATGGTTGTTCCCTTGTCAAGCGCTGCAACGCCGCAGCGGAACACCACAGGGACGCTGAATAACTTATTACCCTGACGGAGTAGGGGGCGGAACACAGGATGCATCTCGCCGCAGTTTTCGCGATGCAACCCGGGGCCGGCCTTGCTTCAGGTGTTTGCGGGAGGGAGGGCCATGAGTAGAGATGATATCGCGATCTCCGACCTGCTGGTCATGCTGGTGGAGCCCTCCTCCACCCAGCAGCGTATCGTTCAGGCGCGCCTTGAGGAGCTGGGAATAGCCGATCCCGTCCTGGTGCGGGAAGGGGCGCAGGCGCTCCGGGAGATGCGCAGGCAGCAGCCTGATCTGGTGATCAGCACCCTCTATCTGCCCGACATGAGCGGTTCCGAGCTGTTGGAGAAGATGCGCGGGGAAGAGTCGTTGCAGGATATCCCGTTTATTCTGATCTCCAGCGAGACGCGCATCCGCTATCTCGAGCCGATCCGGCAGGCGGGAGCGCTGGCGATCCTTCCCAAGCCATTCTCCCGCAAGGATCTGCGGCTGGCGCTGTCGGCCACGCTGGATCTCATTGAGCCGGATCCTGTGCGGCTCGACAACTACGAACCGGAGAGCGTCGAGGTGCTGATCGTGGATGACAGCGCCCTGTCCAGGAAACACATACGCTCCGTCCTTGCATCGATGGGCATGGAGCAGTTCACAGAGGCCGGTGACGGAGCGGAGGCCTTGGAACTGCTGCAGGAGCGCTACTTCGATCTGGTGGTCACCGACTACAACATGCCCAACATGGATGGTAGGGAGCTGATCGACCAGATCCGCAACAGCGCGACCCAGCCCTCCATACCGGTTCTGATGGTTACTTCGGAACAGAGCGAAAATAGACTTGCCGCGGTGCAGCAGGCAGGTGTTTCCGCCATATGCAACAAGCCATTCGATCCGGCATCGCTCCGCGCGCTCATAGAACAGATCCTGTAGATCCCTCAGACATTCCGTTTCAGTGGCGATATATGTTGCCGGGGAAACAATCCGGCTGAAACACTCGGGTCAGCGCTGGCAGCGGCCGCAGTAGAAGGTGGAGCGCTGCCCCTGCCGGATCTGCCTGATGGGGGCGGCGCATCTGGTGCAAGGTTCTCCGGTGCGGCCATAGACGTTCAGCCGCTGTTGGAAGTAGCCGGGCCGGCCGCTGCCGCCGCGGAAGTCGCGCAAGGTGGTGCCGCCGCAGGAGATGGCTAGTTGCAACCGTTCCCGGACCGCCTCCGCCAGACGCCGGTAGCGGGGCAGAGAGATGCTTCCCGCCGCCCTGGCAGGGTGGATCCCGGCCAGGTAGAGCGCCTCGCAGGCGTAGATGTTGCCCACTCCCACCACCACCCGCCCATCCATGAGGAACTGCTTGACGGCTACCCGGCGCCCCCGGGAGCGTTCATGGAGATGGTCGCCGTGGAACCCGTTGCCCAGCGGCTCGGGGCCGAGATGGCGCAGCAGGCGGTGGCGGGCCGGATCATCCTCGGTCCAGAGCACCGAGCCGAAGCGGCGCGGGTCGCGCAGGCGCAGGCAACTGGCGTCGTCGAACAGCAGATCCACGTGGTCATGGGGTCCAGCCGGCTCCTGCCGGGCCAGGATGCGCAACGTGCCCGACATGCCGAGATGTACTATCAGGGTGCCGGCCGGGAACCCGAGCAGCAGGTACTTGGCGCGGCGCCCGACCTCCGTAATGGTCTGGCCACGGAGATGTTGCTCCAGATCCGCCGGCACCGGCCAGCGCAGGGCGGGCTGCCGCACCACCACGCCGGTCACGGTGCGTCCGGTTATATGAGGGGCGATGCCGCGCCGCGTGGTTTCGACTTCGGGGAGTTCCGGCATGATCGGTGAGTACGGGGCAGAAGTTGACGGTCGGCGCGATTATACATCACATGGTTTCCCTCCCGGACTTGCCGGGAAATAATACAAGGGTTTTCCCCGAATCGTGTGGGTAAGATGGCAAATCACCGCGCAGCGGCTTCGTCCTTGACAGGTAGAATGCACGCCACATGCTCGGTAGCCAGAAGGGGATTGGGGCCGTCTGGCCGGGGAGTGGCGGATATCCACCGCCTGCGCCAATTGCAACTGCTCCGGCTATCCCAAACTCTCCCCAATCCCCTTCT
>DRMK01000300.1 GCA_011322575.1 Gammaproteobacteria bacterium | reverse complement strand
GTCCCTGTGGTGTTTCGCGGCAAGGCGCAGTGCGCAGGCAAGGGTTATTCCCTTGTCAAGCACTGCAACGCCGCAGCGGAACACCACAGGGACGCCCGAAGGGTTGGTCTGTCAACGTCCATGGCCGCGTTGCTCCTCTTGCGAAGGGCGACGGCCATTCGCTGCGAGGAGCGCCTTGCCCTGAACTCTGACAGACCAACTGAATCCTAATTGATTACCTTGAAAGAGTACTAGGCCTGGTGCAGGGCAGCACCGTGCGGGCCAAACATGTGGGCCGGGACATTCTGGCCAGTCTGAAGAACATCTTCGGCGGCGAGTTGAGCGGCTATACCGAGCTTCTGCAGGAGGCGCGGGAGGAGGCGGTGGAGCGGATGAAGCAGCAGGCGGAAGCGGTCGGCGCCAATGCGGTGATAAATGTGCGTTTCTCCACCTCCTCGGTGACCCAAGGGGCGGCCGAGTTGTTCGCCTACGGGACGGCGGTGGTTCTGGAGCGGCGCGATGGTTAACCTGCTGCTTTTCCTGGCGCTGCTGCTCCTCGGGTACGGCGTCGGGCGCTACCTGGAGCGGCGCCACTACCGTTCCATATTGCGGCGGGAGAGGGAGTATGGCGGCGTTCTGCTAACCACTGTCACCGGCAGATGCTTCCATGGCCGCCTTACGCCTGCGCAGCATGATGCGCGAGCAGAACAGGCCTGCCTCGAACAGGAACCACATGGGGACCGCCAGCAGGGTCTGGGAGATGACGTCAGGGGGGGTGAGCAGCATCCCGATGACGAAGGCGCCGACGATAATGTAGGGACGCATTCCGGTTAGTTTCTCCGGAGTTATCGCTCCGGTAAGTACCAGCAGCACCGTTGCCACCGGTACCTCGAATGCCACGCCGAAGGCGAAGAACATCTTCAGCACGAAGTCCAGATAACGGCTGATGTCGGTCATCACCGCCACCCCTTCCGGGGCCGTGGATGTAAAAAAGGCGAATACCAGGGGCATCACCACGTAGTAGGCAAAAGCCATTCCGGCGTAGAACAACAGGGTGCTGGAGACCAGAAGGGGGAATACCAGGCGGCGTTCGTGTCGGTAGAGGCCAGGAGCGATGAATGCCCATGCCTGATAGAGAACTACCGGAATGGCGAGAAATATGGAGAGCACCAGCGTCAGCTTGAACGGGGTGAGGAAGGGTGAGGCCACCTCGGTGGCTATCATGCTGCTGCTCTCGGGCAGATGGGCCAGCAGCGGCCTGGCCAGCATGGTGTAGAGATCGTTGGCGAACCAGACCAGCGAGAGGAAGATCAGTCCCACCACCAGGATGATGCGCAGCAGCCGGTCACGCAGCTCCACCAGGTGCGAAAGGAACGGCTGTTCGCGCGCTACTTCGTCCTGTTGCTCCGGATCGGTGGGGGGAAGTTGCTCCTGCCGGTTCATTTCGAATCACTGTCGGTGTGGGCCGGGGTGCTTCCGCTGGCCGCAGGAAGATTCTCATCCGGCTTTTTTTCCACCGGTTTTATCTCCTCCTCCATACGTTCTATGGATGTCATTCGTTCCAGCTCCGAGCGGGTTTCGTCCAGGGAGCGTTTCAACCGGTCCAGCTCGTTTTTCTGCTCATCCATGATCTGTTGCAGCTCGGTGGCTTTCAGCTCCCGCTCGATATCTTCCTTGACCGAGGTGACGAAGCGTTGCAGCTTGCCGTACCAGCGCCCTGCGGTGCGCGCCACGGTTGGCAACCGCTCCGGGCCGATCACCAGCAGGGCGATGATGGCGACGATGGAAATTTCCCAGAAACTTACGTCGAACATGTGTCGATACTTCCGGATCTGGCCAGGTTGGAGATGCCAGCCCGAATATTTCAGCCGGTCGCGAACATTCTACTGCAAGCCGCCGCAGTCAAGCGAATTATCCGGAAAGCAAGCTGCAAGGTATCACCCGGCTGCCGCTGAACGCGCCTTCGCACTGCTCCCGCCACCCGCCTGCGGTTATCCAACAGGCTCAATCACAAATCCGCACCTGGGCGGCAATCCGGGGGTGGAAACATTCGGGCTGGCGGATACCACGCAGATGACAGGAGGGAAGGGTGCCGTGGAATCCCGGGGCGGCCCCGAAGCCGGGGGATCCCGTGGGGCGGGATTTCGAGGGGCAACAGATCAGCTGTTGCTCTTCTCCCGCCGGGACTCGCCTTCGATTACGCGGCCCTCCTCGCTCTCCTTCCGTTCGATGCTCTCCG
>DRMK01000299.1 GCA_011322575.1 Gammaproteobacteria bacterium | reverse complement strand
ATGGCGGTTATAGCGGGTCCTCTCCGCCGAGAACATCCACCCCTTCTCTTTGTAGCATGTCCACCAGCCGGATCAGCGGCAGGCCGATCAGTGCGCTGGGGTCCTCCCCCTCCATGCCCTGGAACAGGGCCACGCCGAGCCCCTCCGACTTGAAGCTGCCGGCGCAGCCGTAGGGCTGTTCCCGGCGCAGGTAGTTCTCAATCTGATGCGGTTCCAGCCTCCGGAACCGCACCGCGAAGGGGACGCTGTCCAGCTGCAGCGCGCCGCTGGCGCTGTTCAGCAGGCACAGTCCGGTGTGAAACAGCACCCGTTTTCCCGAAGCGGCCCGGAGCTGGCGCACCGCCTGCTGGTGACCGCCGGGTTTGCCGATGATGGCGCCCTCCAGCACCGCCACCTGGTCGGATCCGATCACCAGGGAGCCGGGATGGTTGGCGGCCACCGCCCTGGCCTTGAGCTCCGCCAGGCGGGTCACCAGCGCCTCGGGGGGCTCATCGGGGAGCGGGGTTTCGTCGATCTCCGGTGCGCAGGTGGTGAACGGCACCCCCAGCCTCTCCAGCAGCCGGCGCCGCCAGGGGGAGCTGGAGGCGAGGATCAGCTTCACAGACTGCGCGCCTGTTCGGCTGCGTTGCCGATGTACTGCGCGGGGGTCAGGTTGCGCAGCCGCTGTTTCTCATCTTCGGGGATCTCGAGCGTTTCTATAAAGTCGTGCAGCGACCGGCGATCGATCCCCTTGCCGCGGGTGAGCTGCTTCAGCCTCTCGTAGGGCTGGTCGATGCCGTAGCGGCGCATCACGGTCTGGATCGGCTCCGCCAGCACCTCCCAGGCCTGCTCCAGATCCGCATCCAGGCGCTGCGCATCCATCTCCAGCTTGGCGATCCCCTTCAGGGTGGCCTGCCAGGCTATGCTGGAGTAGGCGATCCCGACCCCCAGGTTGCGCAGTACGGTGGAGTCGGTCAGGTCGCGCTGCCAGCGTGATACGGGCAGCTTGCCGGCCAGGTGTTCGAACAGGGCGTTGGCCAGCCCCAGGTTTCCCTCGGAGTTCTCAAAGTCGATGGGGTTGACCTTGTGGGGCATGGTGGAGGAGCCCACCTCGCCGGCCACGGTCCTCTGCCTGAAGTAGCCCAGCGCGATGTAGCCCCAGATGTCGCGGTCGAAATCCAGCAGCACGGTGTTGAAGCGGCGCACCGCGTCGAACAGCTCGGCGATGTAGTCGTGCGGTTCGATCTGGGTGGTGTAGGGATTCCAGTCCAGCCCCAGGCTGGTGACGAAGTCGGCGGCGATCTGCTGCCAGTCCAGATCCGGATAGCTGGCCAGGTGGGCGTTGTAGTTTCCCACCGCGCCGTTGATCTTGCCCAGCAGCGGGACCATCATCACCTGCTCCCGCTGGCGGCGCAGGCGGAAGGCGGCGTTGGCCATCTCCTTGCCCAGGGTGGTGGGAGAGGCGGGCTGGCCGTGGGTGCGGGAGAGCATGGGCCGTTCGGCATAGCGGTGCGCCAGATCGCGGATGGCGTCGATGAGCTGGTCCATCATCGGCAGCAGGATCTGGCTGCGCGCCTCGCGCAGCATCAGGCCGTAGGCCAGGTTGTTGATGTCCTCCGAGGTGCAGGCGAAGTGGATGAACTCGCTGATCGCCTCCAGCTCGCGGTTGCCGGCGACTCTCTCCTTGAGGAAATACTCCACCGCCTTCACGTCGTGGTTGGTGGTGCGCTCGATGTTCTTCACCCGGTTGGCGTCGTCGCTGCTGAAGTTCTCCGCGATTCCATCCAGGATGTGGCTGGCGTGTTCGCTCAGCCCCGGCACCTCGGGAATGCCGGGATGGGCGGCCAGCATCTGCAGCCAGCGGATCTCCACCAGCACGCGGTGGCGGATGAGGCCGAATTCGCTGAAGATGGGGCGCAGCTCGGCGGTCCTGGAGGCGTAGCGGCCATCCACGGGGGAGATTGCGGTCAGGGAGGAGAGTTCCATGGGTCGCGGTACCGGATTTGTCTGATAAGATGCGGATTCTACAGGAAGAGAGGTTGCCATGAGAAGAACGGGGCGGGCAGGGTGAGCAGGGCGGCGGCGGTTGCGGTCGCGGCCGCTCTGGTCGTCGCGGGTCTCCTGCTGTGGAGCGGCATGGGCGGGGACTCCGGGCCGCCCCCTCCGGCGCCCGGTGCGGGGGGCGGCCTTCGGGTGCTGGCGCTGGACGGGATGACCCGCGTGCCCCGCCGGGGAGGGTTCCAGGGCGCCGGCGAGGTGAGGCTGTACGCCGCCCGCAACGAGACGGAGCCGTTCCAGATCGTGGTGGCGGCCGGCGGGCGGGGGGTGGAGGTGCGGGATCTCGTGGTGAGCGAGCTGGCCGGACCGGCGGGGGCCACCATCTCGGGGGCGGTCCGCTACCGGGAGCACTACGTCACGGTGAGCACTCCGTCGCCCCTCTCCCAGTATCCCCCCGGAGAGTACCCCGATGCCCTGATCCCGTTTCAGGATCCGGCGGGCGGGGCGCCGCTGGGGGCGGCACGCTACGCGGCGCTGCCGGTGCGGGTGGCCGCGGGGGAGAACCAGCCGTTCTGGATCGACCTCCACGTCCCCCGTCAGGCGCCCGCCGGGGAGTACCGCGGGCAGGTGCAGGTGATCTTTGCGGACCGGGGCCGGGTGACGCTGCCGCTGCTGCTGACGGTCTGGGATTTCACCCTGCCGGAGGTCCCGGCCCTGGGGTCGGACTTCGTGCTCAACAGATCCCGCGTGGCCGAAATCTATGGCCTGTGCGGGGAGCGGGATGCGGCCCGTCTCAACCGCCTGACCCGCTCCTACTACGATCTGCTGCTGGACCACCTGCTGGCCCCCGCGCGGCTGTACGATGCCGCGCCATCGGCCGATCCGGAGAGCGGTGCGCCGGATTTCGGGGTGGTGTATGCGGGACTGGGCAGCGCCGCCCAAGGACTTGAGTACTATCTGAACCGGAAACACGCCTCCAGTTACGGCTACCTGTTCTGGGACGACTCTCCGTTTGCCGATCCGCTGGGCCGGGATCGGGCGCGGATGAAGCGCTTTCTCTCCGGTTACGCCCGCCATCTGGAGCGCCACGGCTGGAGCGGGCGCGCCCACATGCCGTACGGTTTCCTGGACGAGCCCTCCAGCCGCGAGGCGTACGCCAGGGTGCGCGCCTGGGGCGAGCTGTTCAACGAGCTGGAGGAGGAGCTGGGGATCCCGCTGCCCATGATGGTTACCGAGCAGCCCGATCCGGAGCAGCCGGAGTGGGGGAGCCTGCAGGGGTTCGTGGATATCTGGGTGCCGGAGTTCAACCAGATCTGGCGCGACCAGTATCGCGGCGCCGGCTCCCTGCGGCGCCAGCTGGAGCGCGGCGACCGGATATGGAGCTACGCTGCGCTCGCCTACCTGCCCGCCGGGTGGCGGCTGGCGCACCCCTTCACCACCCGGCTGAAGGAGTCCCATCCCCCCAAGTGGCTGCTGGACTTCGCCCCCATCAACTACCGCATTCCGGCCTGGCTGAACGCCCTGGCGGGGATCAGCGGGCTGCTCTACTGGGATACCCTCTGGTGGGACGAGGGGGTGGATGTGTGGCAGGAGGGGGGCAACTACCGGCATGAGGACCCGGACTACCCAGAGGCCTCGGGGACCGTGTTCAACGGGGAGGGGTTTCTGATCTATCCGGGATTCCGCGACCGAGTCGGTTTCGACGGCCCGGTCCCCTCCATGCGCCTCAAGTGGCTGCGCGAGGCGGTGGAGGACTACGCCTACATCCAGCTGCTGCGCGAGGCGGGGGAGTGGCAGTTTGCCAGGCGCCGCATCCACGGCTTCGCGCGCGGGGTGGATGACTGGCGCGATGATGTCGCGGCCCTCTACCGGGCGCGGCGCGCCATGGGGGAGAGGCTCTCAGCGCTCCATGGTGAACAGCAAGTCGATGCCGCTCTGGTATCCCGATTCGCTCTCCAGGACCCAGTTGCGGTTGATCTCGTAGCGGGCGCGCAGGATGTTGCCCCCTTCGGTGAGTCCGATTAGGTACTGGACATAGAGGCGCGGCGAGAGATACTTGCCCAGCACCAGGGAGGCGCCGTCGCCACCGGTGCCCGACTCGACGCTCACCTCCTCGATGTCCAGCTCCTTGCCCAGCCGCTTGGCCAGCCAGGTGCCCCCCACCAGCTGCAGGGAGCGGGCGGCCTGGCTCACCCGATCCCCCTCGCTGGTGGTGGCCTCGCGCAGCGGTTTGCCGATCAGGATGTAGGCGAGGATGTCGCTGTCGTCCATGGGGGGGGTGGAGAACAGCTGCAGCTCCGGTTTCCTGAGCCGGCCGAACACCATGATCCCCGCCTCCACATCCTGGCGCCGGCGCACCACGCGGAACTGCAGCCCGGGATTGGTGAGGGGGCTTGCGGCATACAGCAGCCTTCCCTCCTCGATATTGAACTTCTGTCCATAGAGTTTGTAGCTGCCGTCGTGGATCTTCAGCTCTCCCTGGGCGATGGCGGGGCGGCCGGGGCTCTCGATGATGGCCATCTGGCCACTGATACGCCCCTCGAAACCGTGTCCGTACACCTCCACCCTGTCTCCCAGCTGCAGCGCGATGCTGGTGGCGATGCTCCAGCGCCTGGCGCGGCGCTCCTCCTGCCCGGCGCCGATAATTACCACGTCGGGTGATACCGGAACCAGTCCCTGTTTCTCCGGCAGTTTTATCTTTGCCTTCGGGATGGTCACCCGGCCCGCTATCTGAATCCGGCGCGGCCGGATCCGCAGCGTCAGATCCGGGCTGGCGATCACCCTCGCCTCCGGGATGTTGGCCACCTGGAGCTCCTTGCCCTGCACCCTGAGCCGGGTGCCCCAGTCGCGCAGCGAGGGGAAGGTGAGTTCACCGGAGAGCAGCAGCCTGCCCGGGCCGGAGCGGGCGCTGCCCTGTAGCAGCAGCTCCCGGTTGCTGCGCGTGGTGGCCTGCAGCTCTATCTCGCGCAGCTTCAGCCCCAGATCGGGGAGGGACAGGGATCCGTTCTCCAGCTCCACGGTACCGTCCAGTTGCGGTGCGCCGAGGGTGCCGGCGAACGACATCTCGCCCGTCACGCTCCCCTTCGGCTGCTGCAGGCGCGGGACGAACAGCGCCAGCAGATCGAGCTCCTTCAATGTGGCCTGCAGCCTCCCTTCCAGCGCCTGGGTCGCCGCCCGCGGGTGGGAGATCCGCCAGCCGGGCAGCCGCCAGGAGCCGTGGAGCGAGCCGGTCTTCCCCAGATCCGCCGTCAGGGTCGCCTCCAGGGCCTGCGGTTTTTTCTCCAGCTGCAGGACTATTTCGCGATAGCCGCTGGTGTGCCGCTCCCGATCCGGGGTGGTGAAGGACACCTTGCCAGGCTCCAGGCGCAGGGCCAGCCGGCTGCCGTCGAGCCGCCCCTCCCGGTAGCTGAGCCGGGCCTCGCCATCGGCCATGCCGCTCACGGAGAGCCGCTTTTCCGGCAGCCACTCCCGCAGCCAGCCGAGCTCGAACCTCCGCAGGGAGAGCGTGGCCTGCGCGCCGGCGCCGGGTCTCTGTTCTCCGTCCACGCAGATGGCGGAGCCGCGCTGCTCCCAGCACCACCCGGAGAGCCTTGCCCGGGATGCGCCGAGCAGCAGTTCGGCGCCCTGCCGCTGGCGCCAGCGCATCTTCGGGATGTCGAGACGGCCGTTTTCCAGCGTCGCGCGCCAGATCCCCTTTTTCAGGCTGCCGCGAATGTCGCTCTGCAACCGGGTGGTTGCGTCGCGCTCCAGCTGCAGCCGAAGCCGGTGGGCGACGGTGGTGCCGACCCCGCTGAGCGAGATGCGGTCGAGCCGGTTTTCCCCCAACCGGATCTGCTCGATCTCCGTTTCGATGAGCCAGGGGTCGCTCTCCCGCAGACCGAAATCCAGTTCGCTTCGCAGGCGCTGCGCCAGATACTGTCTCCAGCGCACCTCGTCACCGTTCAGCCGCACCCGCAGGTGGGGCTGCGCGCGTGGCCCGGACACGCTGCCGGATGCCTCCAGTCTCCCCTCCAGATCGGGCCAGAGGTGGGCCAGCTCCGGCGCCGTCAACCGCCATTTCGCGTCCCATTTGTTACCTACGCTCCCCGAGGCGGCGAGCCTGGCGCTGCCGGAGGCGAGGCGGGCTCGTGTCACCCGCAGAGTGCCGCCGGAGAAACTGAAGCTCCCGGTTGCCGCGACCGGATAGCCCTGTACCGTGCCCTTCAGCCCCTTCAGCTCCACTTCGGTTTTGCCGCCCTCTCCCCGGCCTGTCAGCTGCAGGCTGATTTTTCCGCCGGGCCATCTGTCCCAGGCCAGCGCGGGATCGATCCCCTCCCCGGACAGATCCGCGTTCCAGCTCAGCGCCGGTTGCCACTGCAGGCGGCCGCTGCCCCTCCACTCCCCCTCCAGCCAGCGGGCGTGCAGTTTCTCCGCCCGCAGTCCGGACAGATCGCCCGAGCCATCCATCTCCAGCTGCACCGGTGAGAGTTTTTCGGAGGGAAGGCGGGCGGTCGCCCTGAAACGGTATTGCTGCGGGGTGCCGGTCACCTGCAGCGCTCCCTGCGCGCCGATGATGGAGGAGGGCGGGGGGTTCCAGCGCCATTCGGTATCGATGGTGAAATTCAGCTCTGCCGTGGTCTCTATCTCTCCCCGCGCCTGGAGCTCTCCCTGGGGCGCGGTCACCGTGAGCCGCCGGAGGGTCAGGGTGGTGTCCCGGTAGCTGCCGCCGAGTTCGATCCGATCCAGCTCGACGGGTTGCGCGCCGCTCCCGCTGAAGCGGAAACCATCCACCGTCGCCTGCTCCAGCTCGACGGGCAGCGGCAGCGAGAACCCCTGGAATGGTTGCCGCCGTTCCTCCCTGCCCTGCTGGGTGACGTGCAGCCGCTGCGCCTCCAGGGAGACGATCTTCAGGCGGCCCTCGAGCAGCGATTCGGGCCGCCACCGTAAGATGAGCCGCGCGGCGCTCACGGAGCTGGTTCCGCTACGGTAGCGAACCCCCTCCAGCCGGATCTCTCCGAGCAGCCGGCCGCGGGCCGAGCCGATCTCCAGATTGCCACCGGTTGCGCTCTCCAGCTGTTTCAGGCCCCACCGCAGCCCCGCCTCGCTGCCCAGCAGCAGCGCCGCCGCTCCGCCCAGCAGAAGGGTTACGGTCAGCAGGGCCGTGAGAAGGATTCGTACCAGGCGCATCACATGTCCGGCCCTATGCTCAGGTGGATGCGCCAGGGCCGGTCCTCCTCCAGAAAGGCGTTGGCCAGATCCAGGCGCAGGGTTCCCACCGGCAGGAACCAGCGCAGCCCCACTCCGGCGCTCTGCTTGAGGGTGAAGTTGTTGAACGAGTCGAAGGCGTTGCCGGCGTCGAAGAAGGTGGCCAGGGAGATGTTTGTGGAGACGGGAAATTCGTACTCGACGCTGCCGGTCAGCAGATGTTTGCCGCCTATGACCCTGCCGCTGGCATCCTCCGGTCCCAGGGAGGCGTAGCGATAGCCGCGCACGCTGCGATCACCACCGGTGAAAAAGCGCTGCGAGGCGGGCAGTTCGGCCAGCTCCGCCAGCCAGCTTATCCCGATCTCGGCGCGGGAGATGAAGCGGCCGCGTCTGCCGAAGGAGTGGATGAAGGTGGTGCCGAACCGGGTCTGGAGAAAGCTGGTGTTGGAGAGAAGCTGCTCCCAGGCGCCTTTCAGGGTGGCTCGGGCGCGCCAGCCGCGGCTGGTATGGATGCGGTTGTCCGCTTCGACGTACTGCAACGAGATCAGCGGAATGAGCAGGGCGGAGTAGTCCGACTCTCCGGCGATGCGGTAATCCTCGATTTCGTAGGTGATGGCCACGGTGCGCTGCAGGTAGCGCAGCTGGTGGTTGGCGCTGATCCCGATCTTGCGGGTGCGGCGGCTGCTGGTGGCGGTCTGCTCGTTTACCGATGCGGCGATCAGCTCCGAGAAGTCGGACTGGGGACGCTCCAGGGGAATGCGGTAGCGGGCGGTCGCCTCCTGGCGGATCTCGGAGAGCTTTACATCCCCGCTTATCTTGTAGCCCAGGCGGTTGTGGTAGCGGCGCTCTATTCCCAGGCTGACGCGCGGTCCGGTATCGGTTCCGTATCCCAGGCCGGTGGTGTAGCGGGTGGCCTTGCGCGGCTCCAGCGCCACGGTGACCGGTATCGAGCCGTTTTCCGCCTGGTCCAGCAGCGGCTGGATCTCCACCCGCTGGTAGTAGCCGCTGTTGCTCAGGGAGCGCTGCAGCTCCAGCAGTTTGTCGGCGTCGTAGGGATCGCCCGGCCGGAACGGAAGATACTGTCGCAGCAGAGACTCCCTGAGGATCTTCTGCCGGAACTCCACCTCGCCGAAACGGTAGCGGGGGCCGGTATCTACGGTGAGCTCGATGGCGGCGCTGTAGCTCTCCAGATCCACGACGATCCGGTGCCGCTCCAGCCTGCGCTCCAGGTATCCCCGCTCCTGCAGGAGCTGCAGCAGCTCCTCCTTGGCGTTCTCGTACTCCTGCTGGCGCAGTATCTCTCCCGCCTGCAAAGGAAACCCGGCGCGCCACCCCTGCAGGGCCGGATCCTCCTTGCCGGGCCCCCGGATGGCGATCTCCACCCGCGACAGCCGGACCGGCCGCCCCGCCTCGACCCGGTAACTGGCCAGCCATCCATCCCCGGTGGCGCTGAGGCTGGACTCTATCTTCGGCCGGTAGTAGCCGAAGGGTTGCAGGGCGGTGCGGATCTCCCTTTCCGCCCTGCGGTGCAGGCGGCGGATGGTCTGGATGTCGAGCGCCTCTCCTCCCGCCCGACGTTGCTGCAGACTGAGGTTTGCATAGATGTTGGTCTTCAGTATTCCGGACACGCCGCTTACCGAGACCTGCAGCCTGGGCGCCTCGGCCCGGGCCAGGCTGCCGGCCAGCAGCAGGAGCAGGGCTGTGACGTGGATCCTTCCCGGAGTCACGGACCGTTTCGGTGGTTACTGTTGCCGGGGCTGGCCAGTCCGCCGGTGAGCACGAAACGCATGGCGTCCTCCTTGGGCAGATCGATGGGCTGCACCCGGGAGCGGGAGACCAGCACGGTGTGCCCGCCAATCATGTATCCCAGCGGAATGTAGACCACGATATCCTCGTTTGCGCCTGCTCCGGATGGCAGATCCTCCAGGCTGTCCCGGGTGATGAAGCCGATGACGCGCAGGCCGTTGTCCAGGGATACGGTGACCACCTGCTGCGATTCGCTCTCCTTGCCGCCCGAGATGAACGACAGCAGATCCCGAATCGAGCCGTAAACCGACTTGATCAGGGGGATCCGGTACAGGATCCCCTCCCACCAGGAGAAGACCATGCGCACCAGCCAGGATTTCATCAGCAGGCCCACCGCGAACACCAGCAGCAGGCTGACCGCCACGCCGGTTCCCGGGATGTAGTACTGCTCCGGCAGCACCATGCGCACCGCCCGCCCCAGCAGGGATTCGGTGGTGATGGCCAGCCAGTAGAGGAAATAGAGGGTGGCCGCGATGGGAACCAGGGTGACCAGGCCGGTCAGAAAGGTTGTGTTCAGTTTTGACATCGTGCTCTCCGATGTGATCGTCGGCGCGGCAGCGAGCCGGAAAAGCGCCACGCGGCCATTCTACAGCAACTCCATGACAACACGATCTGCGGTTCGGGGAGACTACACGGATGATTGCCCGCGAAGAACCCTTGTGGGGTCTTCCCGAATCGTGTGGGTAAAATGGCAAATCACCGCGTAGCGGCTTCGTCCTTGACAGGCAGAATGCACGCCACATACTCGGTAGCCAGGAGGGGATTGGGGCTGTCTGGCCAAGAGATCTAAAGTAATCCCCATCTGGCCCTCTTTGACTGTCTTCTACTCTATTAGAGAGTCTCTTTATTATCTCTTCTTTAAGTTCAT
>DRMK01000298.1 GCA_011322575.1 Gammaproteobacteria bacterium | reverse complement strand
GTGGATCTGGGGCAGCGTCCGTTTCTGCTCACTGGCGACAGCGGCGCCAGCTACAGCTGCGACGCCCTCATCATAGCTACCGGGGCTTCGGCCCGCTACCTTGGCCTGGAGTCGGAGGAGGCCTACAAGGGACGTGGCGTATCGGCCTGCGCCACCTGCGACGGCTTCTTCTACCGCGGGCAGGACGTGGCGGTGGTGGGCGGGGGCAGCGCCGCCGTGGAGGAGGCGCTCTATCTCTCCAACATCGCACGCCATGTGACCGTGGTGCACCGGCGGGATGCGTTGCGCGCCGAGAAGATTCTTATCGACAAGATCCTGGAGAAGGCGCGCAGCGGCAATATCACCATGGAGTGGAACCAGGTGGTGGAGGAGGTGCTGGGGGACGACTCCGGCGTTACCGGCCTGCGCCTCAAGAGCACCGTGGATGGTAGCACCAAGGAGATCCCGGTGCACGGGGTGTTCATCGCCATCGGTCACAGCCCCAACACCGGAATCTTCGAGGGGCAGCTGGAGATGGACAACGGCTATATCCGTACCCGCAAGGGGCGCGGGGCGAATGCCACCGCCACCAGTGTGGCGGGAGTGTTCGCCGCCGGTGATGTGGCGGATCCGGTCTATCGGCAGGCCGTCACCTCCGCGGGAGCCGGCTGCATGGCGGCGCTGGATGCCGAGCGTTATCTGGAGAGCCTGGCCGCCGGCAAGGGTTGACGCTGCGTTCTCTCTGGATGGGGGCTCCCTATCTTATCCGGGACGGAGATCCGGCCGACCGCTTTCCCGACGTGGCGCTCGCCCTGCGTGAGCCGGACGGTTTGCTGGCGGTGGGTGGCGATCTCTCTCCCGAGCGCATCGTGGCCGCCTACCGGCGGGGCATCTTCCCTTGGTACAGCGCCGGGCAGCCGATTCTGTGGTGGTCGCCGGATCCGCGCGCGGTGCTGTTTCCCGGGCAGATCAGGATCTCGCGCAGCCTCGCCAAGACGCTGCGCAAGGGGAGCTTCACGGTCACCGCCGACCGGGAGTTCCAGCGTGTCATGGAGCTGTGCGCCGCGCCGCGCAGGGGGGAGAGCGGCACCTGGATTACCCCGGAGATGCAGCGCTCCTATCTGCAGCTGCACGATATGGGGATAGCCCATTCGGTGGAGTGCTGGAGTGGCGGAGATGTGGTGGGGGGATTGTATGGACTCGCCATCGGGCAGGTGTTCTTCGGGGAGTCCATGTTCACCAGGCAGCGGGATGCCTCCAAGGTGGCCCTGGTGCACCTGGTGGAGCGGCTGCGTGGCTGGGGGTACGGCCTGATCGACTGCCAGGTGGTGACCGCCCACCTGACCTCCCTGGGCGCGGTGGCCATCCCCCGCTCCCGTTTCATCTCTCTGCTGGCGCGGCTGTGCGACCGGCCCGGCCGGGAGGGGCGCTGGGATCAGTAGGCGTTTTCGTGCATGAAGCCGCGCGCCAGGGTCAGGATTATGATCTTCAGATCGAACCAGAGCGACCAGTTCTCGATGTAGTAGAGATCGTACTCGATACGCTTCTTCAGGTCGGTGTCCCCCCGCCAGCCGTTGACCTGTGCCCAGCCGGTGATGCCTGCCTTCACCAGGTGTTTCTGCATGTAGAGCGGGATCTCGTCCTTGAACTTCTCCACGAACACCGGCCGTTCCGGGCGCGGCCCCACCACCGACATCTCCCCTTTGAGCACGTTGATGAACTGGGGCAGCTCGTCCAGGCTGGTACGGCGCAGCATGGCCCCGAACCTGGTGGCGCGGTTCTCACCCGCCCTGGCCCACACCGCGCCGGTTTCCTTCTCTACCTCTACCGGCATGGAGCGGAACTTGAGCATCTGGAACGGGGTTCCGTTCCAGCTTAC
>DRMK01000297.1 GCA_011322575.1 Gammaproteobacteria bacterium | reverse complement strand
GCCCCAATCCCCTTCTGGCTACCGAGTATGTGGCGTGCATTCTGCCTGTCAAGGATGATTTACCATTTCACCCACACGATTCGGGGAAGATCCTCTTCTCTATTCCAGGGCAATAACCCGCCCCTTTGCAGGCAAGGATTATCCGTATCAGGAGCGCAGCAGCTGCCGGGAAGAAACGAGCTGCTCCGGTTTGGTTGGGTTTGGTTGGGTTTGGTTGGGTTGGGTTTGGTTGGGTTTGGTTGGGTTTGGTTGGGTTTGGTTGGGTTTGGTTGGGTTTGGTTGGGTTTGGTTGGGTTCGGTCAGGTTCTACAACTCACGCCGCCCCGAGAATGCGTGGGAGAGGGTGTCCCCGTCCACATACTCCAGCTCGCCTCCCAGCGGAACCCCGTGGGCGATGCGGCTCACCCGGATTCCCAGGGGGCGTATCAGCTCACCCAGGTAGTGGGCGGTGGCCTCCCCCTCGACGGTCAGGTTGGTGGCCAGGATCACCTCCTCCACCTCCCCCTCGCGGCAGCGCTTCTCCAGCAAATCCAGGCCGATCTCCTGCGGACCGATCCCGTCCAGCGGCGAGAGGTGCCCCATCAACACGAAGTAGAGCCCTCGATAGCCGCCGGACTGCTCGATGGCCTCCAGATCCGCCGGCATCTCCACCACGCAGAGCTTGCTCCGATCCCGGCTGGCGCTGGCGCACAGGGGACAGATCCCGGTCTCGCTCAAGGTGCGGCACTGCTTGCAGTGACCGATTTCGCGCGCCGCCTGCTCCAGCGCGGCGGCCAGATGCAGCGCCCCCTCCCGATCCCGCTCCAGCAGGTGGTAGGCCATGCGCTGCGCCGATTTCGGACCCACGCCGGGCAGACAGCGCAGGGCATCGACCAGGCGACCAAGGAGGGGACTGATGACCATCGCCACGCCGGCGACCAGCTCAGAAGGGCAGTTTCAGTCCGCCAGGCAGGTTCAGCCCCGCCGCCATGCCGGACATCTTCTCCCGGGATCTCTTCTCCACCTGGCGCACCGCGTCGTTCACCGCCGCGGCCAGCAGATCCTCCAGCATCTCCTTGTCCTCCTCCAGCAGGGTGTCGTCGATGGTGACGCGCTTCACGTCGTGACGCCCGGTCATCACCACCTGCACCATGCCGCCACCGGACTGGCCGGTGACCTCCATGCTGGCCAGCTCCTCCTGGGCCTTCTGCATCTCGGCCTGCATCTTCTGGGCCTGCTTCATCAGGTTTCCAAGACCACCTTTCATAATCACGTTTCCTCGAATCAGATTGGGAAAGACTACTCCACCGGCCTGACCGATTCCGGCTCGATGCGCGCGTCGAACTGCTCGATCATGCTCTGCACATTGGCATCGGAGGCGATCGCCTGCTCGGCGGCGCGCTGGCGCTGCTCCTCCTGCATCCGCCGGATGGCGGCGGGGGTCGCCCCCTTCTCCTCCAGGGTACACTCCACCACCAGCTTCAGCTCCCTGCCATAGTGCTTGCGCAGCGCCTGCTCCAGGCGCTCGCGGTTGCGCTCGTTGAGCAGCTGCTTGTGGCGGGCCGCCAGCGCCACGGTGATGGTATCCTCCCCCTCCCCGCGCAGCACGGAGTTGAGCGCCAGCTGCAGGGCCATCCCCTTGAGCCCCAGGGCGGCGACCGTCTCCGACCATTGCCGCTCCCTGCTCCCGGTGGCGGCCGGCGGCGACTGCCCGCTCCCGCCTGCGGCCCGCGTCGCGGGAGCGGCCGCCGCGGCCTCGGATCTCCCGGCGGAGACGGAGCCGCCGCCCGTACTGCCAACAGCAACCTCCTCAACAGGCCGGAACGCCAGCATGCGCAGCATGATCATCTCGAATCCGCCGCGCGGATCCGGAGCCAGCTCCAGATCGGATCTTCCCAGCAGGGCAATCTGGTAGTAGAGCTGCACATCCTCCGGCGCCAGAGAGCTCCCCAGGGCGAGATACCTCTCCCGCTCGGGAAGGGTCTCTTCAAGGGTCTCGGGCAGTATCTGGAGCAGCGCGATCCTGTGCAGGACGGAGAGCAGCTCGGCAAGCGCCTGGGAGAAATCGGGGGAGCTCTGCGCCAGACGCTCCACCGCCTCGAGCAAAGCCGTCCCATCTCCGCGCTGCAGCGCCTCGAGCAGCTCGAAGATGTGGTCCTGCTCGATGGTGCCCAGCATCGCCCGCACCTGATCGGCCTGCAACTCCCCGCCACAGTAGGCGATGGCCTGGTCCAGCAGGCTGAGGGCATCGCGCATGCTGCCATCCGCGGCGTGGGCGATACGCTGCAGCGCCTCGGGCTGGAAGGAGATCTCCTCCCGGCCGAGGATCTGCTCCAGATGGCCCGCGATCTGCTGCGGAAGCATGCGGCGCAGGTTGAACTGCAGGCAGCGCGACAGAACGGTGACCGGCAGCCGCTGCGGATCGGTGGTGGCGAGCAGGAACTTCACATGGGGCGGAGGCTCCTCCAGGGTCTTGAGCAGGGCGTTGAAGCTGTGGGTGGAGAGCATGTGGACCTCGTCGATGAGGTACACCTTGTAACGTCCCCGCGTGGGGGCGTACTGCACATTCTCCAGCAGCTCGCGGGTATCCTCCACCTTGGTGCGCGAGGCGGCATCCACCTCGATCAGATCCACGAAGCGGCCTTCGTCTATCTCCCGGCAGGCGCTACACTCCCCGCACGGCGCGGAGCTCACCCCCTTCTCGCAGTTCAGGGATTTGGCTAGGATGCGCGCGATGGTGGTCTTGCCCACCCCCCGGGTGCCGGTGAACAGAAATGCGTGGTGCAGGCGATCGTTGTCCAGAGCGTTGACCAGCGGGCGCAGGACGTGCTCCTGCCCCACCATCTCGCTGAAACTGCGCGGCCGCCAGCGGCGTGCCAGAACCAGATAACTCATGGAGGCGAATATACCACGGCGGCCGTGGCTTGTAACTGCGCGCCGGATGAGGCGTGACTGTCAGCCGGAACCTGCCGGCCGGCTTCTCCAGCGCAGGGGGAGGTACAGCCAGGCCAGGGAGAGCAGCAGCCAAGCGCCGCCACCGCCGGAACCGGCACCATTGGAGTCGCTGCCGTCATTGTCATCGCTACCAACGCAATTGAGACTGCCGGAGCCGCTTGTGTCATCTGCCGTTCCAACAAACATATATGCCGAACCAGCGGACGATTCTCCATTGACAGTTTTCGTATAGGCTCCAACCAGAAGGCGATTCCCGGATATCGCCACCGCACCGCCGAAGCGATCCTCTGCAGCCCCGTCCAAAGCGCCAATCTCCTCAAGAGGAACAACCGAATCGCAGGAGACGCGGAAGGGATATACGGAGCCCGATTTGAAGCCGTTGTGATTGTCCAGCAGTGCCCCTACCAACAAAGTATTTCCTGCAATGTCCACGGCATAGCCGAACCCTTGATCATCGAAACCGTCATCGGGGATGACCTTTTCCTGCAAGCTCCATTTACTTCCGGAGAACAGATAAACCGCCCCGGCATCTGTGCCATTGTCGTCATCTCTGTCGGCTCCAACCGCGATATGGCTCGCCGAAACAGCCACCGCGTAACCGAACTGATCCCCGGAGGAAAGACGCTGAACACTCAATCTGGCGCTCTCTTCAGCATCTCCCCATCCGCTCTCCGGCTTCGTGAACAGGTAGGCAGCCCCGGTATCATCATTCTTTCCATAGGCCCCGACTACTATACGATCTCCTTCCATATCAAGAGAAAAGCCAAACAGATCTCCGTCCGCCCCGTCGGATGCGGTCAATTTGGCCACCTGTTGCCAGCCGGTATCCGAACTCTGGAATACATAGGCTGCTCCGGGATAGGAGTTTCCGCGTCCAGCAGCTCCTACCACCAGGGTATCGCCATGGATGGAAACAGCTGTACCAAAAGTTCGATTGGTAGCACCGTCTCCAGCCATCAGCTTTTTGGTGGCTTCGGTCATATTTCGCCAGCCTCCATCCGGCTTTTCGAACAGATACACCGCACCCGCGTGATTCCCTTTTATATTGCTATCTGTAGATCTGCCGACCACAATGGTATCGCCACTAACAGCCACGGCGCGCAACGGCTGGGACGACCCACTCTGCGGCACGGTCAATCTGGCGCTCAACCTCCAGTTGTCACCATCCCGCTCGAAGACATACACGGCCCCCCATCCGGAATCGTCACCAGGAGCCGCCACCACTGCCGTATCTCCGTCCATGGCCAACGCATCACCAAACCACCCGTTTGTCACACTGACCTGTGGCAGCAACTGCTTCTCTTGACTGTAACTGTGGCTGGCTGCCGAGGCTGCCGCAGAAAACAAGGCGACAGGCAGCAGGACAAAAAACGCGAAAAGAGATGCGGTCCGCTTGGTAATCATAGGCGTAATTCCCGTATGGTGGCCCTTAGGAGGAAAGTGATACCCTGCTCCCCGGCAGGGCATGATTCAAATGATTAGTATATGCTTAGTCTGCTGTCGAGGCGGGAACCGGAACTATTACAAATCCAACACAATTCACTGCGCTGCAGGCCTGCCTGCCACCCGTATCTCCACCGGATAGCCTCCAATACGCTCTGGAACAGCCGATTGAGCTGCGGCGTCGGCCGACTCCATGCCTACCAGGATGACCTTCTCTCCATTGCTGTTCTGACCGATCCCCACCGATACCACACCGGGAAGGGTCATCAGCTCCGCCGTATGCTGCTCCTTTACCTGCTGTATCGAGCCTTCCACGCCACACGCTCCCACCGCCGCACTACCCAGCATCACCACGAGCAACAGAACGCTCCGAACCATCCTCATAGCGTAACATTCAGGGCGGAGAACACGTTTCCGATGCGGTTCATGATGGTGCTGTTGTCGCTTCCCGCAAACAGCAGCCCAATCAAGCGGTTGGAACTGTCCAGCACTGCCGAACCGCTGTCGCCTCCCTGGCTCATGGCGCCGGCCATGAGCTGATCCCGGAACAGGGCCACACGCCCCCCGCCGTACTGCACCTTGACGGTCACATCGATCTGTTCGATCTCGCCTTCGGTGAAGCCGGTGGTACGGCCGCACTTCTTGACCGCCATGCCAAGCTCACCCTCGGCAACCCCCTCGATAGATCCGATATACAGAATTTTTGGATCCAGATAGCCATCCTCCAGGGGGCGGGCTATGGCCGCGTCCACCAGATTCGCCTGCGCAAGGGTGGTGACCGCCTGCAGACGGGTATCGCTGCCAAACCAGCCCGCCAGGGTGTTGGCGGCGTCCACCAGCCCATTGGCGACCCCGCAGGAGCTGCTGCCGCCCTCAAACTCCAGCGGCACGAAGTCGGACAGCACCGCAATCTGATCTTGCGGATGGCGACCGCCGTCGTAGGGAGCTGGCTGCAGGATGGGATCGCCGATGCCGGCCTGGTTGCTGTTGGCCAGCACATGGTTGTTGGAGAGGATATAGGGCTGCCCGTCACGCCGTACCACGCAGCCCAGCGTTCCCGCCGTAATATCCCGGTGCCCGACGCTCACGCCACCCGGCGCGGGCCGGAAGCGCTCCGTGGTGGACTGCAGCGCCCTGATGGGCCCGCTCTCCACCACATCGGTCGGCAGGCCGTCCAGTTCGGCGGGAATATGGTCCCGAGACTCCAGCTCCGCCAGCGGGATTTTGTGAGCAACCGAACAGACGATGCACAACCTCTCGGTACGCTCCCCCGCCACCCGTTTGTAGCCAACTCCAGTGGCCAGCACGTTGCGCTTTTGCAGCAGCAGCTCGCTGTTCGCGCGGGTGGCGGCGCGCACCTGTTGCAGATTCGTGGTCATGACACCTCCTGCATCTCTTCACTGGTTGAGACATTCGACACCAATTTCGGTTCAGCCGAAAGCTTAGCCAGAAAATCAGGCGAAAGATGCGCCCTGGTTCATGTTTCCGTCGATACCTCGCAATCTGCGGGCAGGTGCGCAGAGAGGCTGCCGAAATCGAACAGCTCCCGGTCCGCCAGATGGGATGGAACCACATTCTGCATGGCGCGGAAGATCTTCTCCAGCCGCCCCGGCGCTTCCTTCTCCCAACTCCGCAGCATCCGCTTGATGGCCTGGCGCTGCGAGTTCTGCTGCGATCCGCAGAGTGAGCAGGGAATGATGGGAAACCCCCGCGCGGCGGCGTAGGCCTCGATGTCCCGCTCGCTGCAGTAGGCGAGCGGGCGGATGACGATGTGCCGGCCGTCGTCGGTGCGCAGCTTGGGGGGCATGCCCTTCATGCGGCTGCCGTGGAACATGTTGAGGAACAGGGTCTCGATCATGTCGTCCCGATGGTGGCCCAGGGCTATTCTGGTCATGCCGTGTTTCGCTGCAAAGGTGTAGAGTGAGCCGCGCCGCAGGCGGGAGCAGAGGCTGCACATGGTCTTGCCCTCCGGCACGATCTGTTTCACCACGCTGTAAGTATCCTGCTCTATGACGTGGAAGGGAACGCCCAGCTTCGCCATGTACTCCGGCAGCACATGGACCGGAAAGCCCGGCTGCTTCTGATCCAGGTTCACCGCCACCAGTTCGAAGCGTACCGGCGCGCTGCGCTGCAGGCTCAACAGGATATCCAGCATGGTATAGGAGTCCTTGCCGCCGGAGAGGCAGACCATCACCCGGTCCCCCTCCCCGATCATGCTGAAATCCTCGATAGCCTGCCCCACCTGGCGGCGCAGGCGCTTGCGCAGCTTGTTGAAATCGGTGCGCCGCTTCCTGCACGGCTCCCGCACGGCGCTCACAGGGAGTCCCGCACCCGCTGCAGCCGGGCGCGCACCTCCCCGGCGAGGGTTTCGATCCCGCTCCTGCCGGTCAGCTCGAGCACCGCCACCGGATCCATGAACGCCACCGTGACCGAGCCGTCCTGCTCCTCCCGCACCACCACGTTGCATGGCAGCAGCAAACCGATGTCGGGATCCGCGTCCAGCGCCCTGTTGGCCAGCTCGGGATTGCAGGCGCCCAGGATCTTGTAGGGCCGCCGGTCGATCCCCAGCTTTTTCTTCATGGTCTCGCGCACGTCGATCTCGGTGATGATGCCAAAACCCTCTGCCTGAAGCGCCTCGGCAACCTTCTCCAGCGCTTCGTGATAACCGATGGAGAGCTGTTTGGAAAAACTGTACATGGTCGATTGTTCCTTCTGGTTTGCCAACAACAAATGGACGGTAGCACGCCGCAGGCCCCGATTCTACCAGCTGAGGGCAAGACGTCACCGCCCGTGCCAACTTTCTCCGTCCGGTTCTTTTCCGGCGCGGGTGGACAGGGGTGATTGGCCGCTGCGCCGCTTCACCCGCTGTCAGGTGGGAAATTTACCCGAAGGTGGTCGCTGGAGAAGAACGGGGCGTACCGGTTTCAAACCGGCGTCAACCGAACAGATCCCGCAGGATGATGGTCTCGCTGCGCTCCGGGCCGGTGGAAACTATGTCGATGGGAACCTCCACCAGCTCCTGGATCCGTTCCAGGTAGGCGCGGGCGTTGGCCGGCAGCGCGGCATACTCCTTCAGTCCCACCGTGGATTCCCTCCAGCCCGGCAGCTCCTCGTACACCGGCTCGCACAGCTCGTAACCGTCCGCGCCTCCGGGCGGCGTCGTGCGGATCTCCCCGTCGATCCGGTAGCCGGTGCAGATCCGGATCACGTCCAGGCCATCCAGAACATCCAGCTTGGTGATGCAGATCCCGGTCAGGCTGTTGAGCTGCCTGGCACGGCGCAATGCCACCGCATCGAACCAACCGGTCCGCCTGGCCCGTCCCGTGGTGGCACCAAATTCGTGTCCCCGCCGCGCCAGATGCTCTCCCATCTCGTCGAACAGCTCGGTCGGAAACGGCCCCGAACCCACCCTGGTGGTGTAGGCCTTGGTGATCCCCAGAACATAGTCGAGGCCGCAGGGCCCCACCCCGCTGCCGCTGCCCGCGCCGCAAGCGGTGGTGGTGGAGGATGTGACGAACGGGTAGGTGCCATGATCTATGTCCAGCAGGGTTCCCTGCGCCCCCTCGAACAGCACGCTGATGCCGCGGCGGCGCAACCCGTCGAGCAGTTCCGGCACGTCCGCCACCAGCGGACGCAGCTGCTCGGCCTGCTCCAGGATCTGCTCCAGGATCTGCTGGAAATCCACGCTGGACGCCTTGAAGTAGCGCTGCAGCACGAAGTTGTGGTAGTCCAGCAGCTCCCCAAGCTTGGCGGCAAAGCGCTCGCGGTGGAACAGATCCTCCAGGCGCAGTCCCCGGCGCGCCACCTTGTCCTCGTAGGCAGGGCCGATTCCCCGCCCGGTGGTACCGATGGCGGAGTTTCCCCGGGCGCGCTCCCGGGCCAAATCCAGCACCACGTGACAGGGGAGAATCAAAGGACAGGCGGCGCTGATGCGCAGCCGCTCGCGGGCCGGCACGCCACGCTGCTCCAGCATCCGCAGCTCCTCCAGCAGGGCCTCCGGCGACAGCACTACACCGTTGCCGATCAGACACTGGACATCTTCCCGCAGGATCCCCGAAGGGATCAGGTGCAGCACTGTCTTGTCACCCTCGATAACGAGAGTGTGGCCGGCATTGTGCCCTCCCTGGAAACGCACCACGGCGCCGACCCTGTCGGTGAGCAGATCGACTATCTTGCCCTTCCCCTCGTCCCCCCACTGGGTACCCACTACCACTACGTTTCTGGCCATGGAACCGCTGTCCGCCTCCTCTATCCGCTCAAGGACTCGACCTGCCACCCGCCATCACGCAGCACGAGATGGCGGTCGCAATCCAGTGCCGCGGCATCCCCGCTCTGACCGGGCAGCAGCTCGATCACCCGCTCCCCTTGCCCCCGCAGCTCGCGCACCGCCTGCAGCAGATCCGGAGAGGTACCGGCCGGAGCCAGAATACCCTTCCGCCGAGGCTCGCCCTCCCCGGGTGCGAGGGAGACGAGCGTCTTGAGGTCGGTGCTGAACCCGGTGGCCGGACGGGAGCGCCCGAACACCCGCCCTATGTCGTCGTAGCGCCCGCCCTGCGCCACCGCCTGGCCGTGGCCGGGGACATAGACGGCGAATACCACGCCGGTGTGATACCGGTAGCCGCGCAGCTCGGCCAGATCGAAATGGAGCGCCAGTTCCGGCAGATGGCTGCGCAGCTGCCGGGCCACCTCGCGCAGGTTGGTGAGAGCGGCGTGGAGCTCGCTCGTTCCCTCCTGCAACGTGCGTTCCGCCTGATCGAGAATCTCCTCCCCGCCGTTGAGGGTGGCCAGCGAGGTTAACATCCGGGAGATCCCGGAGGGGAGCCCCAGCTGGCCGAGGAGCGACTCTATCTCGGGACGCGCCTTGCGCTGCAGGGCGTCGAACAGGGCGGACTCCTGCCGCCCGTCGAGATCCGCCTGCCGCGCCAGCGCCCGGAAGATTCCCACGTGACCGAGATCGAGATGCAGTCGCTCGATACCGCTGACGGCCATGGTCTCCACCATCAGGCGCAGCACCTCCACGTCGCTGGCGACACCATCATGACCGTACAGCTCCACTCCCACCTGCAGCGGGCTGCGCGATCCGGTGATCCCTGCCGGACGGGTGCGCAGTACGGTGCCCATATAGCACAGGCGGGTGGGGGTTTCCCGTCGCAGGTGGCACGCATCGATGCGCGCCACCTGGGGGGTCATGTCGGCACGCACTCCCATCATGCGCCCGGAGAGCTGGTCGGTCAGCTTGAACGTCTGCAGATCCAGATCGTTGCCGGTACCGGTGAGCAGCGTCTCCAGATACTCGATGAAGGGCGGCAGCACCAGCTCATAACCCCAGCCATGATAGAGATCCAGAATGGTGCGCCGCAGCCGCTCCATCCGCGCCGCCTGAGGAGGCAGCAGCTCCTCGATTCCCTCGGGCAGCAGCCAGCGCTCATCGGAAGGGGTCATGCGGCAGTACTCAGTTCCTTATCAGAAAGACCAGCACCGCCCCCAGCAGCATGCTGACCAGGCCGCCGATGCGCAGGACGCGGTCCTCCTGCTCCACCATCAGCTGCAGGGCGCGGCGATACCCTTCCGGATTGGCAAACGGCAGTATCCCCTCGATGACCAGTACCAGGGCGGCTGCTGTCAGCAGATCTTGCCACATCCGGCGCGCTCCTCGTCAGAACGCCCGGAACCGGGAGATTCCTCACTGCTTGCCGGCCCGGGCATCTTTGAAATACTTGAAGAAATCTGAATCCGGCTCGAGGATCAGAAGATCGTCCTTGCTCTGGAAGGTCTCCCGGTAAGCGTTCAGGCTGCGGTACAGGGAGTAGAATTCCGGATCCTTCTGATAGGCGCTGGCATAGATGTCAGCCGCCTTGGCATCTCCCTCACCGCGGATCCGCTCCGATTCACGATAGGCCTCGGCCAAAATGACAGTACGTTGACGATCGGCATCGGCGCGGATCCGCTCTGCAGCCTCGGCGCCGCGGGAGCGCAACTCCTTGGCCACCCTGGTGCGTTCGGCACGCATGCGCTGATAGACCGAGGTGCTCACCTCCGGTGGCAGATCGATGCGCTTTATGCGCACATCCACCACCTCTACCCCGAACACCTGCGCCTGCTGGTTGGCCATCTTCTGCACTATGTCCATAATCTTGGCCCGCTCGCCGGAGACCACCTCCTGAATGGTGCGTTTCGCGAACTCGGCCAGCATGCCGTCGTTTATGATGCGCGACAGGCGCTGCAGGGCCTGACTCTCCTGCCCGCCCACCGCGGTATAGTAGCGCCGCACATCCTTGATGCGCCACTCCACGAAGTAATCCACATTGAGGTTTTTCTTCTCGCTGGTGAGAAACAGCTCGGGGCGCGCATCCAGCACCAGCACCCGCCGGTCGAACTTGCGCACGTTGTTGATCAGCGGCGTCTTGAAATGGAGTCCCGGCTCGTAGTCGGAGCGAACGATCTCGCCCAGCCGGAACAGGATGGCGTACTCCCGCTCATGCACGGTGAAGAGGGACATGGACAGCAGGATCCCTCCCAGCAGCAGGATGACCAGCGAGGCTGTCTTGACATTGGCCATCAGCGCACCTCCCGATTGCGCAGGTTGTCACGGATCCGCTTGCCGCTCTCCTTGACGGAGGGGGGAGTCGAAGGCAGCAGCGGTGGCGAAGGCAGACCCAAGCCGTTGCCGTACTCACCCGGCAGCTGGCGCTTCAGGATCTGATCCAGCGGCAGATAGAGCAGGTTGTTGCCACCCTCCACATCCACCATCACCGTGCTGCTGCGCCGCATCACCGCCTCCATGGCATCCAGATAGAGACGCTCCCGGGTTACCTCCGGAGCCTGCTTGTACTCCGCCAGGATGCTTTCGAAACGGGCCGCTTCACCCTCCGCCTCGGCAATCACCTTGGCCTTGTAGGCGTTGGCCTCCTCCACACGCCGCGCCGCCGCGCCACGTGCCTTGGGCAGTATATCGTTGGCATAGGCCTCGGCCTCGTTCTTGAGACGCTGCTCATCCTCGCGCGCCTTAACCGCATCTGCAAAGGCATCCTGCACCTGCTCGGGGGCCTGGGCCTTCTGCATGTTGACGCTGGTAAGCTCCAGCCCGACCTTGTAGTGATCCAGAATCTGCTGCAGCAGCCTCATGGTGCTGGCCGCAATCTCGGTCCGTCCGGTGGTAATGACCTTGTCCAGAGTGCTCTTGCCCACCACCTCACGGATGGCGCTCTCCGCCGCCTGGCGCAGCACCGAATCGGGATCGCGCACGTTGAACAGGTAGTTACGCGCATCCTTTACCTTGTACTGCAGGGACAGCTTGACCTCGATTATGTTCTCATCCTGGGTGAGCATTATGGACTCGCTGCGGCTGTCGAAGCCCAGCTCGACACTGCGGATCTGATCCACGTTGACCTTCTCCACGCTCTGGATGAAACGCGCATGCCAGTGCGGACCGGGACCCGTAATATCGTGGAACGCGCCAAACTGGGTGACCACGCCCCGTTTCCCCTCGTCCACGATGTAGATCCCCGACAGCGCCCAGAACAGCAGCAAGGCGCCGATTACCGCGGCGATCCCCATGGGGCCCGCCTGGGGTGCGCCGGAGCCACCTGCACCGTCCCCTCCCCGGCCGCCAAACAGGCCGCCGAACTTCTCCCGCAGCTTTTTCAATATCTCGTCGAGGTCGGGTGGGCCCTGTTCGCTTCCACCTCCCCAAGGATCCTTCCCCTTGGAACCCCCTGGTTCATTCCAGGCCATTATAGACTCCGCTCGCCAAATCCTGGGCAACTACCCGGTTACCCCTGAAATCCCGCAATTCGCCCGAACAGTTACAATCCCGGCGATTCCCGCCCGTCTCCGGTTCCCCTGGCGACCGTGGCATCATGGAAGAGCGGCTCGAACCGTCCGAAACCATCCACCCGCTGCAACAACCCCTTCTGCCTTCCATCCACCTGCGCCACCAGTACCCAGCCGCCAGAACTGTCCTCCTGCTCCTCGATCACCGCTCCCCACTCGTAGAGCAGGGCGCGCAGCCGCCCCTGGGAGGGGGGGATCCGCAACCGGTAGCGGCGCCGTTCGCCCGCCAGGCGCTCCTCCACGGCACCGCGCACCAGGTCCAGCCCCTCGCCGCCGAGAGCCGACAGCCATACGCGCCGCACCAATCCCCGCTGGTCCCGTTCGACACGCGGCGTCACATTATCCAGCAAATCGATCTTATTATAAACCTCGATTTGCGGAACCTGCTCCGCGCCGATCTCTTTCAGCACCAGATTGACCTGCTCGATCTTCTCATGACGCAGGGGATCACTGGCATCCACCACATGCAGCAATAGCTGCGCATCACGGCTCTCCTGCAGCGTGGAGCGAAAGGCGGCTACCAGATCGTGGGGAAGATGGCGGATGAAGCCGACCGTATCCGCCAGCACCGCACTACAGCCACTCCCCAGTTCCAGCTGCCTGAGAGTGGGATCCAGCGTGGCGAACAGCTGGTCCGCGGCATAGACCTCGGACCGGGTAAGCCGGTTGAACAGGCTGGACTTCCCGGCGTTGGTGTATCCGACCAGGGAAACCGTGGCAACCTCTGCGCGGCGGCGTGAACGGCGCCCCTGCTCCCGCTGATGCCTTACCTTCTCCAGGCGCCGCCTGAGATGCTTGATGCGCTCCCCCAGCAACCTCCGGTCGGTTTCCAGCTGGGTCTCGCCGGGGCCACGCAGCCCGATTCCTCCCTTCTGCCGCTCCAGGTGGGTCCACCCCCGTACCAGGCGGGTGGAGATATGACGCAGCTGGGCCAGCTCCACCTGCAGCTTGCCCTCGTGGGAACGCGCCCTCTGGGCAAATATGTCCAGGATCAGACCGGTGCGGTCCAGCACCCGGCAGTTGAAAAGCCTCTCCAGGTTGCGCTCCTGGGCCGGAGAGAGGGCGTGGTTGAACAGAACCAGATCCACCTTCCCGTCGTGCGCGACGAGCTGGCGGATCTGCTCCGCCTTGCCGCTACCGATGAAATATTTGGGATCGGGAACCCGCCGGCTACCGGTGACCACCGAGACCGGCACCGCGCCGGAGGCCTCGACCAGCTCCCGGAACTCAGCCAAAGCTTCACGCTGCTTGTCATCGGGAAACTCGAGGTGAACCAGAACCGCTCGCTCACCCCCTTCCGGGCGCTCAAACAAGCAGTGCCGCCTCAGGAGTTGCCAGGCGCCATGCTCCCTTCATCCGAAGGCGTAACAGGCAGGCGGATGTTGCGCGCCGGGACCACGGTAGAAATGGCATGCTTGTACACCATCTGGTTGACGGTATTCTTCAGCAGTACCACGAACTGATCGAACGATTCGATCTGCCCCTGGAGCTTGATGCCGTTTACCAGATAGATGGAAACCGGTACCCGCTCCTTGCGCAGGGCGTTCAGGTAAGGATCTTGCAATGCTTGGCCTTTAGCCATGCCAGTTCTCCTTTTTGTTTGTTATCGTGTTCACCAACCTCCAGGAACCTTCCGGACCTGAAAACACTCGACTTACCGGAGGGACGATGGACCGCCTCCTCCACCATAACTAACCACGGCGCCGGGTGCCGTTACAGCCCTGGCGCCCGACCTCTATCGACTGTCCCTGTCTTTTCTCCAGTATAACATACTCACTCCGCACGCACGCCGTTGTCGGCCAGAAAGCGCCGCAGGCGGGAGTAGAGCGCCGCATGACCACTTTCAAACCACCGAACTCCCGGCTCCGCCCGCAGCCAGGTGAGTTGGCGCCGGGCGAACCTGCGCGTCGCAACCAGCGCACCCTGTACCATCTCGGCGTGGCTGCACTCGCCGTCCAGGTAGGACCAGACCTGCCGATATCCGACCGCGCGCATGGCGGGAAGTTCAGGCCCCAGATCCCCGCGCTGCCGCAATCCTCTCACCTCATCCACGAATCCCTGCTCCAGCATGACATGCAGCCGCCGCTCGATACGTTGGTGCAGCTCGCTCCTCCCCGCCGGCATGACTCCGATCTTCAACAGCCGGCAGGGCGGCGGCTCCCTTCGCTGCGCCCGGTGGTGTTCGCTCAAGCTGCGCCCGGTCAACCGATATACCTCCAGCGCACGCTGGATGCGCTGCGGATCGTTGGGATGGATCCGTGCCGCGGAGACGGGATCCACCTCCGCCAGACGCGCGTGCATGGAGTGCCAGCCGTACCGGGCCGCCTGCGCATCCAGCTGTGCACGCAGCTCCGGATCGGCCGCGGGAAGCCGGGAGATCCCGTACTGCAAGGCGTTGAAGTAGAGCATGGTTCCGCCCACCAGTAACGGAACGCGGCCGGCGGAGTCGATCTTCTCCATCCAGGAGAGGGCATCCTCCCGGAACTGCGCTACCGAGTAGGGTTGGGAGGGATCGCGGATATCGATCAGCCGGTGCGGAACGCGGCGCAGCGTCTCCGGATCCGGCTTTGCGGTTCCTATATCCAGACCACGATACACCATGGCGGAATCGACGCTCACGATCTCGCACGGCAGATCCCGGGCCAGACGCAGCGCCAGCTCGCTCTTGCCGGAAGCGGTCGGCCCCATCAGCAGAATGGCGGTTGGCAGGCGATCACTCATCAGAACCAGTCAGCACGGTAGCACCGAATCAGGCAGATGGTACCTGTCCGGATAGCTCACGCCTGCAAGATAGAGCCCCTGCGCGGGCGCCGTCACCCCACCAAGCCGCCGATCCCCCGTCTCCAGGACCTCCCGGGCCCACTCCGGAGATCTCTCACCGGCACCTATGGCCATCAGCACCCCGGCCATGTTGCGTACCATGTGATGCAGGAACGCATTTGCCTCCACATCCAGGTAGAGCAGTTCCCCCTTCCTGGTCACCTGCAACCGATACACCGTACGCACCGGACTGGCCGCCTGGCAGGCCACCGCCCGGTAGGCGCTGAAATCGTGCTCTCCCAGCAGATAACGCGCCGCCTGGTTCATACGCCGCTCATCCAGCGGCCGGTACTCCCAAGAGATCCGCCCGGCGAGAAAGGTGGGGCGTATGGGGCGGTTGAAAATGATATAGCGGTAACGCCGGCGCTCTGCCGAAAAACGGGCGTGAAACGAATCGTCCACCTCTTTTACCCAAAGGATCGCCACCTCCTTGGGTAGGTTGGCGTTGGCGCCGAACACCCAGGAGCGGGCGCTGCGCTGCGCCACGGTATCGAAATGAATCACCTGGCCAGTGGCATGGACCCCGGCGTCGGTGCGCCCCGCGCACGCCACCTCCACTGGCCGGTCCGCCACCCTGGACAGTGCCTCCTGCACCGCACCCTGCACGGTTCGTTGCCCATTCTGGACCTGCCAGCCAGAGAACCGGCTGCCATCATATTCAACGCCCATGGCGAGCCGCACCGATCCCTCCGCAATCGCCCGTCAGCGGGCCAACATGCCGAACAGAAGCAGGAGAGCGACCGGACAGAGCCACTGCCAGGGAGGGGGACTGCGCAACGCCGCAACGGTAACCTGCCGTCGTGGCAGACTCTCCGCCCGCTCGATCACCGCCTGGAACAGGCCCGCCAGGGAATCTCCCGTGCGGGACAGCCTCCCGCCGCGGCCAGGAAGATTCTCCATCTGACGCCGCAGCAGCGGCTGGATCTCCTCCACGCTGTCCAGGATCAGGGAGATACGCAGGGCGAGCCGGGAGTTGTCCACCCCCAGCAAACGCAACGGAGCGGCCAGCCAGCGAATGGCGCCAATCAGATCGGAGCGACTGGTGGACTGAAGCAGGAGGACCACCAGAACCGCGATGAGCATCAGGGTGGCTACCCGCAACAAACCTGACTGCATGCCCTGCAACGTGGGAGAGTAGTGCCCCAGCAAGACGAAGAGAGGGGCGCCCGGGGTAAACCAGAGATAGACAATCAGGATGGAGAGCAGCAGCCAGCGCATGCGCCGCAACATTGCCAATGTGCGCCGCTGATCAAAACCGACCCCCGCAGCCCGCATCGCCAGCAATCCGAGCAGGGTGATCACCACCCCACCTAGGCGGGCCTGGGTAAGAAACAGCGCAACCACCAGGAAGCAGCTGACCTTGATCACGGGGTGAAACCGAAACCTTGCCAGCCAAGCTCCCCCTTCCCGTGGCTGACTGGCGGTCCTCTGCTCCGCGATTTGTTCCTCCGCCCGTTCAGCCACTCAGCTGTTTGAGCAGCTCGTCGGCCTCCTGCTTCTGCGCCTCGTCACCATCCTGCTTTACCTCGTCCAGCATGCTTTGCGCAGCTTCGGAGTCACCCATGTCTATATACGCCCTGGCCAGGTCCAGCTTGGTGCCGATCTCGTCCACATCGTCCAGCAGATCCTCGTCCTCCGCCATGGCATCATATTCGCTGAAGGAGGGGAAAGATGTGTCACTCTCCTCGCTCACCTCCTCTTCTACGAGATCAAACTCCTCTTCCGCGGCGGCCTCAGCCGGTTCCGCTTCGGACTGCAGGGCATCCTCTTGCGCAAGCGGTTCCTCCTGTTCGTCGGACTCGGTGGCTGATTCACTCTCCCCGGCCCCCGTGCCGTCGGCACTGCTGCCAGGCCGGGTAAACTCCAGAACATCCCCCCCCGCAGCAGCAACCGCGCCTGCGGCCCCGGCCACCGCCCCACCTACGGCAGCGGCGGCCTTGCTGACGCCATCCTTGCCCGGCAACTCAAAGTCTATACCGGTATCCTCGTCATCCGCTTGGCCGGTGGTGTCATCCAGCAGCTCCTCCTCCAGGGAGAAATTATCGGAGAGCCCCTCATCTTCCATTTCGAACTCTTCGGCATCCCACTCGACCTCCTCCTGGGATCCGTCTCCGGAGGCTTCGGCTTCGGCCACTTCCTCACCTCCATCTTCCCCCAAGACCTCGCCGATGATCTCATCGGCCTCGTCCTCTGCTTCTGCCGCTGACTCCGATGTCTCGAACTCCTCCAGTTCCTCCTCCAAGCCGACATCATCCCACTCGCCGGCAG
>DRMK01000296.1 GCA_011322575.1 Gammaproteobacteria bacterium | reverse complement strand
TGGAGAGCATGGTGCTGCTGCTCTCCCCCATCGTACCCCACATCACCCATGCCCTGTGGCGGGCGCTGGGGCACGAGCGGGCGGTGGTCGATGAACCGTGGCCCACGGTGGATCGGGATGCGTTGCGCAGCGACACGGTGACCCTCGTGGTGCAGGTGAACGGCAAGCTGCGGGGACGTATCCAGGTGCCGGCCGATGCCGATCGAGCCGCCGTGGAGCAGGCGGCCCGGCAGGAGGAGAATGTGCGCCGTTTCGTCGAGGGCAGGGAGGTGAAGAAGGTGATCGTGGTTCCCGGCAGGTTGGTGAACATCGTCGCCGCATGAGCGGGGTGCTGCGCACGGGCTTGCTGCTGGCGGTGTCCCTGTGCGCCGCCTGTGGCTTCCACCTGCGCGGGGATGTCGCCCTGCCCGACTGGCTGGAGAGGGTCCAGGTGGAGAGCGAGGCGCGTTACGGTGAGGTGGCGGAGGAGCTGCGCCGCGCCCTGCGCGCAGCGGGGGCGGCGGTGGTGGAGCACCCGGAAGGGGCGCAAGCCGTGATCAGGATCGAGGGGGAGCAGAGCAGGCGGCGCATCCTCTCGGTGGGCAGCGACGGCCGTCCCAGCGAATACGAGTTGATCTACAGCCTGAGCTACAGCGTCCAGGATCCGGCGGGCGGACCGCGGGCGCGCCCCCGGAGCGTGACCGAGAGGCGGGCCTACACGTTCGACGAGGCGGAGGTGCTGGGCAAGAGCACCGAACGGGACCAGCTGTGGCGCGAGCTGCGCCGCCTGGCGGTAACGGCGGTGCTGACCCGGCTGCGCTACAGCGCCGCGCCCCGGGGCGGGAGATGAAACTGCGCCCGGAACGGCTCGCCGGGCAACTGGCCCGGGGGCTGGCGCCCATCTACCTGATTACCGGGGACGAGCCGCTGCAGCTGGCGGAGGCAAGTGACATGGTGCGCGACGCGGCGCGCGCCCAGGGGTTCAGCGGGCGCGAGGTGTTCAGCGTGGAGAGCGGTTTCGACTGGAGCAGGATTACGGCGGTGGCCGGGGAGCTCTCCCTGTTTGCCGAACGGCGCCTGGTGGAGCTGCGGCTGCCGGGCGGCAAGCCCGGCGATGCCGGCGGCAAGGCGCTGCGCGCCTGGGCGGCAAACCCTCCCCAGGACACCATCCTGATGATCACCGCCCCACGTATCGATGCAGCCGCCCAGCGCAGCAGGTGGTTCAAGTCCCTGGAGCAGGCCGGAGTGGTGGTGCAGATCTGGCCCCTGGGGCGCGAGCGGCTGCCGGGCTGGATCCAGCAGCGCATGCGCGCCCGTGGCTTGCGCGCCAGCCAGGAGGCGGTCGCGCTGCTGGCGGAACGGGTGGAGGGCAACCTGCTCGCCGCGGCTCAGGAGGTCGAGAAGCTGCATCTGCTGTATGGTGACAAGCAGCTGGGGCCGCGGGAGATCGCCGCGGCCGTGGCGGACAGCGCCCGGTTCAACATCTACGAGCTGGTGGACAGCGCCCTCTCCGGCGACGCCGCGCGCGCCGTGCGCACCCTGCGCGGAGTGCGTGGCGAGGGGGTGGAGCCGGTGCTGGTGCTGTGGGCGCTGTCCCGCGAGATCCGGTTGCTCGAGGAGATGGCCGGGGAGCTGGAGTCGGGTGCCGCGCCGCAACAGGTGATGGGCCGGCACCGGGTGTGGGAGCAGCGCAGGCCGCTGGTGCGCAAGGGGCTGGAGCGCCATCCCCGGCGGCGCTGGCAGCAACTGTTGCGCCATGCGGCGCGTATCGATCGGGTGATCAAGGGGGCGGCAAGAGGGGATGCCTGGGACGAGTTGCTACAGCTGGTCCTCGCCATCTCGGGCAGACCCCTGTTCCGCATTTCCGGGGATGGGCGGGTGTCCGGCGCCTGACGCCGGCACGGCCGGTTGCCGGGTCAAGGGCATAACGGGTATCCTTTAGCGTTTCCGCACCACGGCGTCACCGATGGACAAACTCATTGTAACGGGCGGTTCGGTACTGGACGGGGAGATCCGGATCTCGGGAGCCAAGAACGCCGCCCTGCCCATCATCGCCGCCACCCTGCTGGCGGACGGGCCCACCACCATTTGCAACGTTCCCCATCTGCGGGACATAACCACCACCATGGAGCTGCTGGGCAACATGGGGGTGAGCCTGGTGGTGGACGAGAAGCTCAATATCGAGGTGGATACCTCCACCATAGAGCGGTTCCGCGCCCCCTACGACCTGGTCAAGACCATGCGGGCCTCCATCCTGGTGCTGGGGCCGCTGCTGGCCCGTTTCGGCAGGGCGGAGGTCTCCCTGCCGGGCGGGTGCGCCATCGGTTCACGCCCGGTGGACCTGCACATCAAGGGGTTGCGGGCCATGGGGGCCGAGATCACGGTGGAGAACGGCTACATCAACGCGCGGATCCCCAATGGGCGGCTCAGGGGAGCCAGGCTGGTGCTGGACATAGTCACCGTCACGGGCACCGAAAACCTGATGATGGCGGCGGTGCTGGCCGACGGCGTGACCACCATCGAAAACGCCGCCCGGGAGCCGGAGGTGGTGGACCTGGCCAACTGCCTGATCGCCATGGGCGCCGACATAGAGGGCGCCGGCAGTGCCACCATGACCATCCGGGGGGTGGAGCGGCTGCGGGGGATCACCTACAGCGTGTTGCCGGATCGCATCGAGACCGGCACCTATCTGGTGGCGGCGGCCATCACAGGTGGCCGCGTGCGGCTGAACGACACCTCGCCGCGGCTGCTGGATGCGGTCCTCGACAAGCTGGTGGAAGCCGGGGCCGAGATCGAGAGCGGCGCCGACTGGATCTCCTTGGACATGAAGGGCCGGCGCCCCCGGGCAGTGAATCTGCACACTGCCCCCTATCCTGCTTTTCCCACCGACATGCAGGCCCAGTTCACCGCGCTGAACAGCGTTGCCGAGGGCGCCGCCACCATTACCGAGACGGTGTTCGAGAACCGCTTCATGCATGTGCAGGAGATGCAGCGCATGGGTGCCGACATCCGCGTGGAGGGCAACACCGCCTTTATCTCCGGGGTGGAGTCTCTCGCCGGCGCCCCGGTGATGGCCACCGATCTGCGCGCGTCGGCCAGCCTGCTGCTGGCGGGACTGGTGGCGGATGGCCATA
>DRMK01000295.1 GCA_011322575.1 Gammaproteobacteria bacterium | reverse complement strand
GTGGATTGGCGATTTACGACCGAAGACGCTCGTATCAAACTAAAGCGGCTTTATCCCAAATTATAAAGTTGAAAGAGTACTAGTACTCTTTCAAGGTAATAAATTAGGATTCAGCGTCCCTGTGGTGTTCCGCCTGGCTGCTGGAGTTTTACCGGCTACTTTGCAAATCCGCGTCCGGATGACGATCCCCGCGCGATCGCTGCGTTCCCAGGTGGAACATTCGGATTAGTGGCAGCTCCCCACGCCGCAACGTGGGGAGTCTCTGCTCCAGGCAGGCAACCCCTCCTCCCGCCCAAGCGCAAGTGACGGGTCCCTAAGGTATCTCATGGCCACGGTAGTGCGCCCGCGCCGACTCGATATAGCGCTCGGGTCAGATGTAGTACCATGAAAGGGTGCGGGGCTTTCCCGCGAGGGTGCGTGGCCGGCTCTGCGGCGCCGGTTGCGCGGTAGTTTTCTGCCTTATCCGGGTATCAGAGTGAATTCATCCGATCGTGACTGCTGGGCGATAGTTCCCGCCGCCGGGAGCGGGTCCCGCATGGGAGCGGCGCTGCCCAAGCAGTATCTGCCGCTGGGTGGCCGGCCACTGCTGTGCCATACCCTGCAGCGGCTGGCGGCGGTGGAGTGTATAGCCGGCATCGTGGTGGCCCTGGATGACGGGGACCGGCGCTGGCGGGGAATCGAGCCGGAGATCGACAAGCCGCTGTTTACGGTGGCCGGGGGAGCGGAGCGTTGCCACTCGGTACTGAACGCCCTGGAGTGGCTGCTGGCGCGGGAGCGGGTGCCGGAGTGGGTGCTGGTCCACGATGCGGCGCGCCCCTGCGTGCGGGTGGCGGATGTGGAGCGGCTGGTGACAATCCTGCGCGGTTCGCAGCACGGCGGGCTGCTGGGCGCGCCCCTGAGTGATACCGTAAAGCGGGCCGGCAGCGGAGGAGAGGTGGTCGCCACCGTGGAGCGGGAGGGCCTGTGGCGCGCCTTTACCCCGCAGATGTTTCGACCGGAGCCGCTGCGTGATGCCATCGCAGCCGCCCTTGGCGACGGCAGGCTGGTGACTGACGAGGCCTCGGCCATGGAGCTGGCGGGCTACGCGCCCCTGCTGGTGGAAGGCAGCCCCGACAATATCAAGGTGACCCGTCCCGCGGATCTGGCCATGGCGGAGTTTCTTCTACGGCGGCAGGAGAGCGGCGAGTGCGCATAGGACACGGCTATGACGTGCACCGGTTCGGACCGGGGGACCATCTGATGGTGGGAGGGGTGCGCATACCCCACGACCACGGCGTGGTGGCGCACTCCGATGGCGACGTGCTGCTCCACGCGGTATGCGACGCGCTGCTGGGGGCGGCCGGACTGGGCGACATCGGGCAGCATTTTCCCGACAGCAGCGAGGAGTTCCGGGGTATCGACAGCCGCATTCTGTTGCGCAGGGTGGTGGAGCGGCTGCGAGCGCAGCGTCTGGCGGTTGCCAGCCTGGATGTAACACTGGTGGCGCAGGCTCCCCGGATGGCCTCCTACACAGGGCAGATGCGCCGCCATCTGGCGCAGGATCTGAGTATCGACTCGGGGCGCGTGAACGTCAAGGCCACCACCACCGAGCGGTTGGGGTTCACCGGGCGTGGGGAGGGGATCGCCTGCCATGCGGTGGTCCTGCTGGAGGAGCATGCCGTCTGAACCTCTTCCCATGGCCTGGGGCGGGCCGCCGGCCCGGGCGCTGGTGCGCTCTGCGGCGGAGGATTTCCAGGTGGATGAAGAGCTGGGGTTTGCGCCCGACGGCCAGGGTCAGCATCTGTTGCTGCGGATCAGGAAACGGGACACCAACAGCGAGTGGCTGGCCCGCCAGCTGGCCCGGGTGGCCGGGGTGGCGCCGCGCAGCGTCGGTTTTGCCGGCCTCAAGGATCGGAGGGCGGTCACCACCCAGTGGTTCAGCATCGATCTGGCGGGGGAAGCGGGGCCGGACTGGTCGGAGCTGGAGTCGGAGCAGATCAGCATTCTCCAGGTGGCGCGTCACCGGCGCAAGCTGCGCCGTGGTTCCCTGGCGGGCAACCGTTTCAGCCTGGTGCTGCGCCGGGTGGAGGGTGACAGGGGGGCGCTGGAGCAGCGTCTGCGTCGCATAGCCACCGAGGGGGTGCCCAACTATTTTGGCCCCCAGCGCTTCGGCCGCGGCGGAGAGAACCTGCGGCGGGCCGCCGCCCTGTTCCGGGGCGAGCTGCGCGGCGCCGGCCGCCACCGCAGGGGGCTCTATATCTCCGCGGCGCGCTCCCTGCTGTTCAACAGAGTGCTCGCGGCCAGGGTGGAGCAGGGGAGCTGGCGCGAGGCGCTGGAGGGGGAGGCGTTGCTGCTGGCCGGGACCCGTAGCTTCTTCGTGGCCGATCGGCTGGATGACGCAATCCGCAGGCGCGTCGCCGAAGGGGATCTGCTGCCCAGCGCCCCGCTGTGGGGAGAGGGGGATTCGCCCGCGCGGGGCTCGGCGGCCGCGCTGGAGAGAGAGGCGCTGGAGGGGTATCCGGAGTGGTGTCGGGGGCTGGAGCTGGCAGGGCTGAGGCAGGAGCGTCGCGCGCTCTGCCTGCGGCCGGAGAGGCTGGCGTGGGAGTGGCTGGACGAGGGCTCGCTGAGGCTGGATTTCTTCCTGCCGGCCGGAGGCTACGCCACGGTCTTGATCCGGGAGCTCGTGGAGCCGGGTTTGGAGAGCTCTGCGGGGTGGTAAATTCACATCTCAACAATATGTTGGAGGGGTAACATGGCGAACAGCATCAAAGGCAGCAGGACCGAGCAGAATCTGCTGGTCTCGTTTGCGGGCGAGTCCCAGGCCAGAAACCGCTACACCTATTTCGCCGGCGTGGCGAAGAAGGAGGGGCTGGTCCAGATAGCCCATATCTTCGAGGAGACGGCCAACCAGGAGAAGGAGCACGCCAAGCGTTTCTTCAAGTTCCTGGAAGGGGGGGATCTGGAGATGAGCGCCACTTTTCCGGCCGGCAGGATCGGCACCACGCTGGAGAATCTGCGTGCGGCGGCCGCCGGCGAGGAGCACGAGTGGAGCGATATGTATCCAGCCTTTGCGAAGGTGGCCCGGGAGGAGGGGTTCGGGGAGATTGCGGCCGCTTTCGATGCCATTTCGGTCTCCGAGAAGCAGCATGGCAAGCGCTTCCGGGAGCTGGCGGACAATCTCGAGGCGGGCAGGGTGTTCCGGCGTGACGGCAAGGTGGTATGGCGGTGCCGCAACTGCGGTTACCTGCACGAGGCGGAGGAGGCCCCGGAGCTGTGCCCGGCCTGTTTGCACCCGCAGGCGTATTTCGAGCTGCTGGGAGAAAACTGGTAGCGGGGATTTCTCCTCGCTGACGGACATTGCGTCTGTCAGGGGTGACGGTAGTCCCGGAGTGTGGCGGGCATCACTCCCAAGGGATGTTTCTGCGCAACTCCTTGGTGCGTCCGCGCCTGCTCTTGCTGTCGAGACGCTTCTGCCTGGAGCGGAGCGTGGGCTTGGTGGCCAGGCGCGTCTTGCGCTGGACCAGAGCGCGGCGGACCATGTCCCGCAGGCGTTGCAGCGCCTCCTGCCGGTTCTTCTCCTGGCTGCGGAAGCGTTGCGCCTTGATGACAATAACGCCGCTCTTGTTCAAGCGCCTGTCCCGCATGCTCAGAAGGCGCTGCTTGCAGTTCTCCGGCAGCGACGAGGCCCTTATATCGAAGCGTAGCTGGATGGCGCTGGACACCTTGTTGACGTTCTGCCCGCCCGCGCCCTGCGCCCGGACGGCGCTGAACTCCAGTTCGGCGGCCGGAATGGTGATCTGATGGTTGATTCTGAGCATGTGGTGATATTCGGGCTAGCCGCGATCCGTGGCAGGTTCTCTCTCTTCCGAAGGGTACTCCTTGGCGGGAAATATCACCAGATGGTCCAGATTCAGCCGGATCCCGATCTGCTCTCCTGGCCGGTGGTCATGGTGGCTCGGGGCCAGGCAGAGCACCCGACCGCCGCTGGTAAGCTCCAGGGTGTAGAGATGGCTAGCGCCGCGGAACAGGCGGTTGACCACCCGGGCGCGTACCGGGCTGCTGTCATCGTGGACAATATCGTCGGGCCGGATCAGCAGTTCCACCGCGCTGCCGCCGGGCAGTTGCCGGGATAGTTCGCCGCGGATCTTTCCCAGTTCGGTCTGCAGCGTCTCCCGATCCAGCACTGTGGCGCCCAGCAGCACACCCTGTCCGATGAAGTCGGCCACGAAGCGGCTTTTGGGGCGATGGTAGAGGTCGAAAGCGCTGTCCCACTGCAGCAGGCGGCCGTCATTGATTACTCCAATGGTGTCGGCGAAGGCGAAGGCCTCATGCTGATCGTGGGTTACCAGCATGGCGGTGATGCCGTCTCTGGCCAGGATGTTGCGCACCTCCTGTACCAGCTGTTCGCGCCGCTCCATGTCCTGGCTGCTGAACGGCTCATCCAGCAGCAGCAGGGCGGGCCGGGGGGCCATGGCGCGGATCAGGGCGATGCGCTGCTGCTGGCCGCCGGAGAGCTGATGGGGATAGCAGTTGCGCAGGGCGGGCATATCGACCAGCTCGAGAAGCTCGTCGATGCGGCGGTCGATTGCCGGGCGGGGTTGTCCGCGCATCCCGAAGGCGATGTTCCCGGCGACGGTGAGATGGGGGAACAGGGCGAGATCCTGGAATACCATGCCTATGCCACGCTTCTCCGGCGGCACGCTGTGCCGGGCGTCGGCGACCCTGTTGCCATGTAGGGAGATGCTGCCCGCGCACGGCTGCTCGAACCCGGCGATGGCGCGCAGTAGGGTGGTCTTGCCGCATCCGCTGGGGCCCACCAGGCAGGTGAGTTCCCCGGGTTGCAGCGCCAGGCTCACCTGCTGAACCACGGCCTTGCCGCCGAGCCGCACCGACAGCTCTCTGAGTTCAAGCTGGTTCTGCATGGCCGGGCCTCGAGCGGGCGATGGTGACGCTGAGCAGGATGACGGGAACTATCCCCACCAGCACGATGGTCAGGGCGGCGCTGGATGCGTCCGCCAGCCGCTCGTCGGAAGCGAGCTCATAGGTGCGCACCGCCAGGGTGTTGAAGTTGAAGGGGCGCAGCACCAGGGTGGCGGGCAGCTCCTTGAGCACATCCACGAACACTATCAAAAGCGCCGTCAGCAGGCTGCCGCGCATCAGCGGCAGGTGGATGCGGCGTACCGTGGCGGCTTTGCCGTGGCCCATGGACCAGGCCGCCTCATCCATGGAGGGTCTGATCTTGCCGAGCCCCGCCTCCACCGTATTCAGCGACACGGTGAGAAAGCGTACCAGATAGGCGAACAGCAGGATGAAGATGGTACCGCTGAACAGCAGGCCGGTGCTGATCCCGAAGTGGTCGCGCATCCAGCCGTCCAGCGCGTTGTCCAGCCAGCCGAAGGGGATGAGCACCCCGATGGCGATCACCATGCCGGGGATGGTATACCCCATCCCGGCGGTCCGCACCAGCGCCCGCAGCCAGGGGGTGGGGTGCAGCCGTCTGCCGTAACCAAGCAGCAGCGCCAGGAGCAGCGCCGTTAGGGCGGCGATCCCCGCCAGGGTAAAGCTGTTGGCCGCCAGGGTGTAGAAGCCGGCATCCACCATCTCCCTCCAGGTCCGGAGCGCCCACAGCCCCAGCTGCGCCACCGGCAGCAGAAACCCGAGCAGCACCGGCAGCAGGCAGGCGGTGGTGGCGAGCCAGGCGCTGAACCTTCCCAGCCCTATCTCCGGCAGCGCCTGGTACCGGTTGGTGGTATGGTGGTAGCGTGCCTGTCGCCGCGACCAGCGCTCCAGCAGGATCAGGCTGAATACGAACAGCATCAGCAAGGCCGCCAGTTGCGCCGCGGCCACCTCGTCGTAGAGGCCGTACCAGGTGCGGAATATGCCGGTGGTAAAGGTGCTGACCCCGAAATACTCCACGGTGCCGAAATCGGCCAGGGTCTCCATCAGCGCCAGCGACAGCCCCACCACGATTGCCGGCCGCGCCAGGGGCAGCGCCACCGCGAAGAAGCTGCGCCAGGGTCCGCAGCCGAGGGAGCGGCTGGCCTCCAGGGCGCAAACCGACTGTTCCAGGAAGGCGGCCCGCGCCAGCAGATAGACATAGGGGTAGAGCACCAGCGAGAGAATCACCATCGCACCGCCGATGGAGCGGATCTCCGGGAACCAGTATTCGCCGTAGCGCAGGCCGAAGGTGGTGCGGATCCACTCCTGCACCGGCCCGGCCGGCTCCAGCATGCCGGTATAGGTGTAGGCGAGGATGTAGGCCGGAAATGCCAGCGGCAGCAGCAGCGCCCAGATGAACAGGCGCCGGCCGGGAAAGCGGTACATGCTGGTCAGCCAGGCGGTGGTGATGCCGATGCTGCCCGCGCCGGCTGCGACACCGGCCATCAGCAAAAGGGAGTTGCGGATGTAGTCGCCGAGAACGGTATCCGCCAGATGCTGCCAGGTGCCGGTGCCGGGATGGAACAGATAGCCGAGCACCGTGAGGATGGGGGTCATCACCACCAGGGCCGCCAGTGCGGCGGCCACCGCCCAGGGTGATGGCCGGCGCAGCGTGGCAGACCAGCTGTGCCCGGGGAGTGGCTCGATAGCGTTAGGGGTGCCCGCTCTCAAATCAAATCAGGTTCCGTCAGCAGGGATATTCCCGATGTTGCCGGTAGTTATCGAATCTCCCCGGAAAAACAACCGGGTCTGCCGCTACCTCCAGCCGACCCGGTCAAATATTTTTACCGCCGTCACGTTGTGGATTCCCAGCTGGCCCATGTCGAGCTGGTCCTCCTTGAAGGGGTATCCCCAAGCCCTGACGATGGGGCTGACCTCGACCCCCGCCTTTACCGGGTACTCATGGTTGCTCTCGGCATACCATTTCTGCGCCTCGTCGCCGACCATAAACTCCAGCAGCTTGCGGGCATTGTCGCGGTTGGTGGCGTGCCTGGTTATGCCGGCGCCGCTGATGTTGATGTGCGTGCCGCGGTCGCCCTGATTGGGGAAGAACGGGGCCACCTTCGCCGCCGCGTCCCGCTCGCTCCGATCGCTGGAGCTCTGCATGTTCCCCAGGTAGTAGCTGTTTACCACCGCTATGTCACACTCGCCCGTGGCCACCGCCTTGACCTGGGCGCGGTCGTTGCCCCGGGGGGGGCGCGCCATGTTGGCCACCACTCCCGCGGCCCATCTTTCCGCAGCCGCCTCGCTATGATGGGCCACCAGGGAGGCGAGCAGGGATTGATTGTAGATGTTGCCGGATGAGCGGATGCAGATTCTGCCCTTCCATTTCGGGGCGGCCAGATCCTCGTAGGTGGAGAGCTCCTCCGGCCTTACCCTTTCCCTGCTGTAAACGATGATGCGGGCCCGCTTGGAGAGGGCAAACCACTGGTTGTCGCGGTCACGCAGATGGGCCGGGACCACTTCCGTCAGTATTCTGCTTTTCACCGGCTGCAGCAGGCCGGCCTGCTTCGCCACGTGGAGGCGACCCGCATCCACTGTCAGGAACAGATCGGCAGGGGTGTTGCGGCCCTCCACTTGCAACCGCTTGAGCAGCGCGCTGGCCTTGCCGGTGACCAGGTTCACCTCGATGCCGGTCTCGGCGCTGAAGCGATCCAGCAGGGGCCTGATCAGGTTCTCCTTGCGCGCGGAATAGAGATTTACCTGCTCGGCCGCCAGGGCCGGCCCGCCCAAGAGAGAGAGTGCGGTGATGAGTGCCAGAGCTGTTTTCATGCCTTTGTCCCGGATATTGCGTTATTGTTTATGATAATGGTTATCATTCTTTTTTCAACCCCGGGGGCGATGTCTGAAGCCCTGTTTGGGGAAGACCCCCTATTTTTCCGCCCCCGGCCGCATGCGATCCCCTATTCCGGATCTTCGCCGTCCAGCATGTCGCGCAGCCGGTACAGCTTCTCCAGCGCCTGGCGGGGGGAGAGTCCGTCCAGGTCCATGCCGGCCAGGGCCTGCTCCACCGGCGAGCGGCTCGGTGGCGGCACGTCCGCGGCCGGTACGGTGGTCCGGGATGGGGTCCGGGCCGGGTGCTCCCGCTCCAGCTCCCGGAGCCTGTCGCGCGCCCGGCGGATGACCTCCGCCGGCACTCCCGCCAGCGCGGCCACCTGCAGCCCGTAGCTCTGGTTGGCCGCCCCCTCCTTGACGGTGTGCATGAATATGATTCGCTCCCCCTGCTCCGTGGCGTCGAGATGGACATTGGCGATCCCCTCCACCTGCCCGGCGAGACGGGTCAGCTCGAAATAGTGGGTGGCGAACAGGGTGAAGGCGCCGATCTCCCGGGCCAGATGGAGGGCGCAGGCCCAGGCGAGGGAGAGGCCGTCGAAGGTGCTGGTGCCGCGCCCTATCTCGTCCATCAGCACCAGGCTGTCGGGGGTGGCGTTGTGCAGGATGTTGGCGGTCTCGGTCATCTCCACCATGAAGGTGGAGCGGCCGCTGGCCAGCTCGTCGGAGGCGCCGATGCGGGTGAAGATGCGATCGACGGGGCCGATGAGCGCCCTCTCCGCCGGTACGAAGCTGCCCATGCAGGCCAGCAGTACGATCAGGGCGGTCTGGCGCATGTAGGTGGATTTGCCCCCCATGTTGGGGCCGGTTATCAGCAGCATGCGGCGGCCGCGATCCAGGTGCAGATCGTTGGGAACGAACGGCTCCTCCTGGAGCTGCTCCACCACCAGGTGGCGTCCGGCAGTTATCTTCAGCTCCGGGCGGCCGGTGAGCTCCGGCGCCACCAGCTCCAGGGTGGCGGCGCGCTCCGCCAGGTTGTTCAGGGCGTCCAGCGCGGCTATCGCCGCGGCGCTCTGCTGCAGCCGTTCCAGCTCCCGGGCAATGGTGTCCAGCAGCTCCTCGTAGAGCCGCTTTTCGCGCGCCAGCGCACGCTCGTTGGCGCTCAGCACGCGATCCTCGAACTCCTTGAGCTCCGGGGTTATGTAGCGCTCCGCGCCCTTGAGGGTCTGGCGGCGCTGGTAGCGTGCCGGAACCCTGTCGCTCTGGGCGCGGCTCACCTCGATGTAGTAGCCGTGCACCCGGTTGTAGTTGACCTTCAGGTTGGCGATGCCGGTCTGCTCCCGTTCCCGCTGCTCCAGCTCCAGCAGGTAGCCGCTGGCGTTGCGCTGCAGGGAGCGCAGCTCGTCCAGCTCCGCGTCATAGCCGGTGGCGATGACGCCGCCGTCCCGGATCAGCTGGGGGGGTGCCTCCACCACCGCCTGGCGCAGCAGCCGGTGCAGCTGGGGGAAGCTACCTATCCTGCGTCGCAGATCGCGCAGCAGCGGGACCTCCCGGTCCGTCAGGCTCTCCCGCAGCTGGGGCAGCTTTCCCAGGGCGGTGCGCAGCTGCACCAGATCCGCCGGGCGTGCCGAGCGCAGGGCGATGCGGCTCAGGATGCGCTCCATGTCGCCGATGCCGCGCAGCTGCTGCCGCAGCTCCTCGTAGCCGTGCCTCTCCAGCAGGGCCGCCACGGCGGCGTGGCGCCGGCCTATGGTCTCCCGGTCGCGCAGCGGGCGGTTGAGCCAGCGCCGCAGCAGACGGCTGCCCATGGCGGTGGCGGTGTGATCCAGCACCGCGGCCAGGGTCTGCTCCGGGTGACCCGAGAGGCTGCTCTCCAGCTCCAGGTTGCGGCGTGTGGCGGCGTCCAGGATTATGCTCTCGTCGCGCCGCTCCACATGCAGGGCGCGTATGTGGGGCAGCGCGTTGCGCTGGGTGCCGCGCACATAGTGGAGCAGACCTCCGGCGGCGGCCACGGCGAGCGGAAAGGGGTCGCAGCCGAAGCCGGTCAGCTCCCGGGTGCCGAACTGTTCACACAGCATCCGCGTGGCGCTCTCCAGCTCGAAGTGCCACGGTGGCAGCCTCTGCAGGGCGGCACCGCAGGATGGTTCCACGGAGTTCTCCTCGCAGGCCACCAGCTCGGCCGGCTGCAGGCGCTCCAGCTCCCCGGCCAGCGCCTCTTGGTTCTCCAGCTCCATCGCCAGAAAGCGTCCGCTGGTGACATCCATCCAGGCCAGGCCGAAGCGATCCCCCCTCTGCAGCAGCGCCGCGATCAGGTTGTCCCGGTTCTCCTCCAGCAGCGCCTCCTCGGTAACGGTGCCGGGAGTCACGATACGGGTGACACGCCGCTCCACCGGTCCCTTGCTGGCGGCGGGATCGCCGATCTGCTCGCAGATGGCCACCGACTCCCCCTGCCTGACCAGCCTGGCCAGGTAGCTGTCCACCGCGTGGCAGGGAACGCCCGCCATGGGGATGGGCTCGCCCGCCGACTTGCCCCGGCTGGTCAGGCTGATGTTGAGCAGATTCGCCGCCTTGCGGGCGTCGTCGTAGAACAGCTCGTAGAAGTCTCCCATGCGGAAGAAGAGCAGGATATCCGGGTGTTGCGCCTTGATGGCGAGATATTGCTGCATCAGGGGCGTGTGCTGGGCGCGGCTCATCCGTGCGATTCTAGCCAAAATCGGTGGTGGGGCCAATTCCGCCGCAGCGCCGCGTTGCTTGCTAATATTGGTCTGGTCTGGTATTGCTTACTATCAATTCTCTATAAATAAAAAAGAGTGAGGCTGGGCCGATGACGATGCGACTGGACTATAGCGAAAAGCGCGATTTCACCCGCATGGAGGTGGAGTTCATGCTGGATTTCCGACTGCCAGGTGCGGAGGAGATGCAGCAGGCAAGGGGCCGTGATTTGAGCGGTGGCGGGGTGCGTTTCGAGACGCCGCGGGAGATGGAGCCGGGTATGCGACTGGAGATCGTGATCTCGCCACAGGAGAAGCTGACCCCGCCGCTCGAGGCCACCGCCGAGGTGGTCCGGGTGGAGCCTGCTGGGGAGGGGCACTGGGTGGTGAGCTGCCGTTTCCTCGAGATCAAGGGCTGATGGACAGGGTCCAGCAACTTGCCTGCCAGCTGGGCGAGCGGTTGCTGCAGAGGCGGGCGATGCTGGTCACCGCCGAGTCCTGTACCGGGGGGTGGATCGCCAAGGTGATTACCGACATCCCTGGCAGTTCGCGCTGGTTCGAGCGTGGTTTCGTCACCTATACCAATGTTGCCAAGCGGGAGATGCTGGGGGTGAGTGAGGAGGTGCTGGAGAGTTACGGCGCCGTAAGCGAGCAGACTGTCCAGCAGATGGCCAGCGGCGCCCTGGCGCACAGCCATGCCCAGCTCTCGGTGGCGGTCAGCGGCATCGCCGGGCCGGGTGGCGCGGTGCCTGGCAAGCCGGTGGGTACCGTGTGGTTTGCATGGGCCGACTCCAGGGGGTGGATGGAGAGCCACAGGGAGCACTTCACGGGGGACCGGGAGGCGGTGCGCCAAGGGGCTGTCTGGGTCGCCCTGGAAGGGCTGCGGGATGCCGCGGGTTGAGGGGCAGCGTCTCTTTTTCGCGCTCTGGCCGGATGACGAGCTGCGCCTGCGGCTGGCGGAGCTGTTGGAGAGTGGAGAGTTCCGGAATGCCGCCGGGCGGGCGGTGGCAGTGGAGAATCTTCATATAACCTTGCGTTATCTGGGGGTAATCTCTCCAGCGCAGCAGGCGTGCGCCGAGCGGGTCGCGGCCGCCATCCGGGCCGAGGGTTTCAGCATCACTCTGAACCGGGTCGGCTACTGGGCCGGTCCGCGGGTGGCGTGGTTGGGGGCAGGCGAGATCCCGGCGCCGTTGCAGAAGCTGGTTGCAGAGCTCGAGAGCGGCCTGCAAGGCTGCGGCCTGCCGCCCGAGACACGCCCCTACCGACCCCACCTGACTATCCTGCGCCGCGCCCGCTCAGACGGCCTGCCGCGCCACATCGAGCCCCTGCCGTGGCAGGTGGAGGGTTTCGTGCTGGTGCGCTCGGTCACGGTTCAGGGAGGTGTCCGTTATGAGGTGGTGCGCCGCTGGGAACTGGGGGCGGCGAGCTGATTTTGCGTATTTGACGCACGTCAAGGACACATGGGGGAGAGTATGTAGAAATATGCCCGCAATATCGATTCTACGACAATTCCTCCGTTCGGATCAGGGGGAGGTAAACAGCGACTATCGATATCCTCCCGCCAAGCTGTTTCCCCCTGATCTCTTTTTTTGCGTCGGCTATTTCGTCCCCGTTTCCCGTGGGGGAACCGGTTTGTCGGGCTTATGGTTTTGATTGCCCGGACGAGATACAGTATATTCTTAAGACTTTATGTGGCGGCAGGTTGCTTTTTTCTTAAT
>DRMK01000294.1 GCA_011322575.1 Gammaproteobacteria bacterium | reverse complement strand
TCTGGAGGCTCTCCAGGAGCGGGGCCTCCCCCTCGACACCCTCTCCATGGGGATGAGTGGCGATCTGGAGGCGGCGATCCTCGAGGGCGCCACCCTGGTGCGCGTCGGTACCGCCATCTTCGGCCCGCGACGCGCTCCCGGCGGAGATCCCTGAACCAGGGGCCGCTCCCTCCGGCGGCCGCAGCCACCGGCGACCGCGATGGGAATCGGCGCCCGGCTGATATACTCTTGGAGCAAGCCTTCTTCTTCCGTCGTACCCGGCCGGGAGACCCTCCCCCGACCGCAAGAGGAGATCAAGATGTCCGTCAGTACCCGGCTCGCCTTCATCGGCGGTGGCAACATGGCGAGCAGCCTGATCGGCGGCCTGATTGCCGACGGCTGGTCCCCGGACGCCATCCACGTTTCCGATCCCGATCCCGTCCGCCGCGAGGCGCTGGCGGCCCGTTTCGGCGTCCACACGGGCGACGACAACAGCGCCGCCGTGCAGGGTGCAAGGGCGGTGGTGCTGGCGGTGAAACCGCAGGTGATGCGCAGCGTCACCGAGGCGCTGGCGCCCGCGGTGCAGGAGAACCGGCCGCTGGTGATCTCGGTGGCCGCCGGGATCCGCATCGCCGACCTGGAGCGCTGGCTGGGGGGAGAGCTGCCGGTGGTGCGGAGCATGCCCAACACCCCCGCCCTGGTGGGCAGCGGCGCCACCGCGCTGTGCGCCAACCCGCGGGTGGACGAGGCGGGCCGGGAGCTGGCCGAGAGTCTGCTGCGGGCGGTGGGGATCGTCATCTGGCTCGAGGAGGAGGCGCTCATCGACAGCGTCACCGCCCTCTCCGGCAGCGGCCCCGCCTACGTCTTCCTCTTCATCGAGGCGCTGGAAGAGGCGGGGCAGGAGCTGGGGCTGCCGGCCGACCAGGCCCATCTGCTGGCGGTGCAGACCGTCTTCGGCGCCGCCAAGATGGCCCTGGAACGCAGCGAATCTCCCGCCGAGCTGCGCCGCCAGGTCACCTCCCCCGGCGGCACCACCGAGCGTGCCCTGGCGGTGCTTGAGGAGGGGGGGATGCGCGGCCTGGTGCTGCGCGCCCTGGAGGCGGCCCGGCTTCGGGCCCGTGAACTGGCCGACGAACTGGGGGGGACGTGATGGGCTACTTTTCCGAGGCGGGGACCTTTCTCATCGGGGTCGCCTTCGGTCTCTACATCCTGCTGGTGATGCTGCGGCTGGTACTGCAGACCGCCCGTGCCGACTTCCGCAACCCCGTCTCCCAGTTCGTCTACCGTGCCACCCAGCCGGTGCTGGCCCCGCTGCGGCGGGTGGTTCCCGGCTGGGGGGGGCTCGACTGGGCCCTGATCCTGCTGCTGGTGGTGTTGCAGTTCCTGGAGCTGCTGCTCACCAACATGATCACCGGCCAGACCCTGCACCCCCTGGTGCTGCTGGTGGTCGCCCTGGGCAAGCTGGTCAAGCTGCTGATCACCATCTACACCGTCACCATCATCGTCCAGGCGATCCTGAGCTGGGTCCAGACCGGCTACCACCCGGTGACGGCCCTGCTGTGGCAGATCAACGAGCCGGTCCTCCGCCCCTTCCGCAACCTGCTGCCGGCCATGGGGGGAGTGGATCTCTCGCCCCTGCTGGCGCTGGTGGTCCTCAACCTGGTCTCCATGGCCATCCCCTACCTGCAGGCCGCCCTGCTCCGCCTGCTGCTGTGAAGGGCGAACCGGCGCGCTGGGAGGGCGAGGCGCTCCTGCTCGCCCTCCATGTCCAGCCCAGGGCCCGCCGTGACGAGGTGTGTGGCCCGCATGGCGACCGTATCAAGGTGCGCATCACCGCCCCGCCGCTGGAGGGGCGGGCCAACCAGCACCTGCTCCGCTATCTGGCGGCGCTCTTCGGCGTACCCGGGAGCCGGGTGGAGCTGCTGAACGGAGAGCGCGGGCGCGAGAAGCGGGTGCGGATCCTCCGCCCCGAGACCCTCCCGGAATGGGTTCCCGCCCCTCCTGCCTCAAGTCATCCCCACAACCGCCGATAGATTTCCTGAACGCCCGCGTGGGGTCTGCCGATCCGCCTGCGCGGGGAGGGGGCACTCGCTGCCCCTCCGCACGGCCTCGCCGAAGAGGGATGGGCCGGCAAGCCGACGGTGGCTCCAGTCGCGGTCCAGGCCGGCAATCTGCCCCCTGGATGGCCTAGCCCGGATATTGCACCAAGGCGGCGCCAGTGACGGAGATTCCATCTTGAAATGATTGGGCTGGAGCAATGATCGAAGCAATGGCCGAGGTACGGTTT
>DRMK01000293.1 GCA_011322575.1 Gammaproteobacteria bacterium | reverse complement strand
GTCACCTCGGCGAACAGGCGATCCTTCTCCAGCAGGTAGTCCGCCACCCGCACCGGACTGAACAGCCGTGCCTGGCGCAGCTCCTCCAGCTGACGGAAGCGCTGCATCAGGAAATAGAGCTGGGTGGGCAGTGCCGCGCTGCGTGGCTCCCGGTAGAAGCGCTCCAGAAACGGGTTCTCCTCCGCCTGCTCCAGCAGCAGATCACAACTGAAGCTCTCGCTCAGTCGCCGCGCCAGCGTGGTCTTGCCCACGCCGATAGGGCCCTCCACCACTATGAAACGGTGCGGATTGTCCATCTATTGTCAGACACCTTGATTCATCAAACAGGGAACTATTAGCCCGGCAACACTGTCAGGCCGGCAGGCTCTCCGCTTACCAGATCGGCCAGCGGCCCGGCGGCGCCGAGATGCAGGTCAGGAGCTATCTCGTGAAGAGGATACAGCACGAAAGCGCGCTCTACCAACCCCGGATGGGGCACGGTGAGCCGGCGGGTGTTAATCCGCAGATCTCCATACAGTAGCAGGTCCAGATCCAGGGTGCGCGGTCCCCAGCGCTCCCCACCCCGCCGGCGCCCCTGGCGCCTCTCCAGCGCCTGCAGTTCGTCCAGCAACCGATGGGGCTCGAGTACGGTATCCAGCGCCGCCACCGCGTTTATGTAGTCCGGCTGCGGCTTGTCTCCCAGGGGAGGAGAGCGATAGAGGCTGGAGCTGGCCACCACCCTGGTGCCAGGCAGCTGTTTCAGCGCCAGCAGCGCGCACCGGACCTGACGCACCGGATCCTGCAGGTTGCTGCCGAGACCAACGTAGGCCCGGACCGGGGTGGTCACGGTGCGGGATTGGGTTGCACCACCGGCGGCCGCCTGCGGGACCGGCGGCGCCGCCGCGAGGATCTGCGCTGGGCAGGCGCCAGGCTGGCTATCATCTGCTCACGCTGCTGCTGATCCACCTCCTGGAAGCGGGTCCACCAGTCGGCCAGCTCCCGTTGCTCCTCGCCACTCTCGGCGCGCAGCAGCATGAAGTCGTAACCGGCCCGAAAGCGGGGGTGGTTCAGGACGCGGCTGGCGCGCTTGCCGGAGCGTACCCGGAGGCGCTCCTGCAGCGACCAGATCTCGCGCATCTGAAGGGTGAAGCGGCGCGGCACGGAGATGATGGCCCGCTGCTCCTCCAGCACCCGATCGCCCGCGTCCTGGAGTGACTGAAGCCGGCTCACGCCATCCTTCCGCAACTGTTCCGCCAGCTGGCGAACCGGCTCCCAGAGGATGGCGGCAAACAGGAAGGCCGGGGTGACCGGCTTGCCCTGGGCGACACGCAGGTCGGTGTTCTCCATGGCCCGCAGCAGGAAAGTGATGGGAAACCCCTGCTCCTCCCGCTCCAAACTGGCCTCGGTTTGGGGAAACAGGATCCCGAACTGGCCGTAATGGCGCATCAGTTCGAAGGTGGCCACCGCCTGTCCTCCCAGGAACATCTTCAGCATCTCGTCGAACAGCCGGGCCGGGGGAACCCCGGTGAGCAGTTGGCCCAGCTCCAGCATGGCGGCCTCGGTCTCCTTCTCGATACGAAACCCGAGCTTGGCGGCAAAGCGCACCGCGCGCAGCATGCGCACCGGATCCTCCCGGTAGCGCTGGCGTGGATCCCCGATCAGGCGCAACAGGCCACTATGCAGATCCCCAAGACCGCCAACATAGTCCACGATGGTGTGATCGGCGATGTTGTAGTAGAGGGCATTTACCGTAAAGTCGCGCCGTACCGCATCCTCCTCCATGGTGCCGTAGACATTGTCGCGCACCACCATGCCGTTACGAACTTCCCCCTCGCCGTCTCCCCCATCTCCGTGATGACCGCGGAAGGTGGCCACCTCTATGGTCTCGCCCCGAAAATAGACGTGCGCCAGGCGAAACCGGCGCCCGATCAGGCGGCAGTTGCGGAACAGCGCCTTCACATCCTCCGGCGTGGCATTGGTGGCCACGTCGAAGTCCTTGGGCTCGCGGCCCAGCAGCAGGTCGCGCACCCCGCCTCCCACCAGATGGGCTTCGAAGCCGGCGTCCTTCAGGCGATACATCACCTTCACAGCGTTGCTGCTGATATTCTTGCGGGATACGGGATGTTCGGAGCGGGGAACTATGACCGGGGCGGATTCTGGCTGTGGGTCACGCGTCCGTACGTCCCAAAATCGCTTGAGCCAGGAAAGCATCTTGATATAATAACACAGGTTGGCTTCAAGCTGCACCCTGCTCCCATCGTCTAGTGGTCCAGGACGTCGCCCTCTCACGGCGAAAACAGGGGTTCGAGTCCCCTTGGGAGTACCATCTTTCCCGAACTCAATAATAAAACGCTAAAGTTTTATCCCCCCGATCCCGACAGGGTTTCCAGGAAGATGCTGGATCCAGCATGCGCTTCCTGAAGCGGATACCACGACCTGAATGGGGGATTAAACATGCACAACCGTTTGCTGCTGAGCGCTGTGGCCATGGCCTTAACGAGTAACATCGCCCTGGCCGCACCATTCGGAACCTTCGACCCGCGATCCCTGGCGATGGGGGGCACCGGCGTGGCCTCCGGAACCGGCGCCAATGCCAGCTTCTACAACCCGGCATTGCTGGCAAACGAGCAACGAGTCATTGTGGAGTTTCCCATCATCGGGTTTCAGGTTGCCGATCCGGATGAGCTGGTGTC
>DRMK01000292.1 GCA_011322575.1 Gammaproteobacteria bacterium | reverse complement strand
GCCACCCCGGCCCGCGCCTGATCGCGCCGGGCGCGGGCCGCCTCCAGCCGATCCCGGGCCACCTGCCAGGCCAGTTCCGCCTGCTCCGCCTCCTGCCGGGAGGCGGTCTCCCTGGCATGCAGTTTCCGCAGCCGATCCCGGTCCCGCCGCGCCTGCCGCTCCGCGCTCTGCGCCGACTGCAACGCCGCCTCGGCGGCGGCCACCGCCTGCCTCGCCTGATCCAGCCGGGCGCGGAGCTGGGCGTCGTCCAGCCGCACCAGCAGCTGTCCCCTGGTCACGGCATCCCCTTCCCGCGCCAGCAGCGCCACCACCCTTCCCGGAACGCGGCTGGCGACGGTGTAGTGATCCCCTTCGAAGCGGCCGTTGGCCTGGATGAGCCCCTCCGGAGGCGGCTCGGGGCGGTAAAGGAGCCACCAGCCGATGGCTGCCGCCAACATGGCGAGCAGCAGAAGAAGAATCAGATTGCGTGCCGTTTTTCCCATCAGGGTTTTCCTGCCACTCTATTCAAGCGTTCGGGTTTGGCGCCGGTTGCCACATCCGTCCATCGCCACCGCCTTTTCCGGACTGGCCGCCGGGAGCCACTTGCCATATTGTTGCCGCGTTATTGCCCCTGCAAACAAAGTATAGCCGCAGACAGTTTCAGGAAGGCGTTCTCGCCCTCATTGTTGAAGCTTTTGCCGTTGCTGATACCATTATCCTTTACAGACAGCAGCCCGCATCCATGGAGTATTCAGCATGACCAGCGTCGAAACCGGACAACCGGCACCCGATTTCACCCTTCCGGCAACGGGCGGCCAGGAGGTCACCCTGTCGGAGTTCAAAGGGAATAACGTGGTGCTCTACTTCTACCCGCGCGACAACACCCCCGGCTGCACCAGGGAGGGGGAAGCGTTTCGGGATCATCACGGAGAGTTGCGGAAGCTCGGCGCGGTGGTTCTCGGCATCTCGCGCGACAGCGTGAAGAGCCACGAGAACTTCAGGGCGAAACACCGGTTTCCGTTCTTGCTGCTGTCCGACAGCGATGAAACCGTCTGCCGGTCGTACGGGGTCATCAAGGAGAAAAACATGTACGGCAGAAAGGTGATGGGTATCGAGCGCAGCACCTTTCTCATCGACCGGGAGGGGATCCTGCGCCGGCAGTGGCGCAAGGTAAAGGTTGCCGGGCATGTGGAGGATGTGCTGGAGGCGCTCCGCTCCATCTAAGGTGGAAAACATGGCCAGAAAGGGATCACGCGGCAAGCGTCTGTTCGTGCTGGACACCAACGTCCTGATGCACGATCCCACCGCCCTGTTCCACTTTCAGGAGCATGGCGTGTTCCTCCCCATGGTGGTGCTGGAGGAGCTGGACCGGCACAAGCGTGGTCCCTCGGAGGTGGCGCGCAACGCCCGCCAGGCGAGCCGGTTCCTGGACGAGATGATGCAGGGAGCCAGCAAGGAGCAGATCGACCAGGGGCTGCGCTTCCCCGCCTGGCACACGCAGGAGAAAGGCCCCGCCGGGAGGCTGTTTTTCCAGACCCACATGGTTTCCTCCAACCTGCCGGACTCGCTGCCGGGGGACAAGCCCGACAACAACATCCTGAGCATCGCCATAGCGCTGCAGCAGGAGCACCCCAACAAGAGGGTCACCCTGGTATCCAAGGATATCAACCTGCGCATCAAGGCCGCGGTGCTGGGCGTCCACGCGGAGGACTACTACAACGACAAGGTGCTGGAGGATGTGGATCTCCTCTATCCGGGGCTGCTGGAGCTGCCGGACGACTTCTGGGAGAGATACCGCAAGGAGATGGAGTCCTGGCACGAGGAGGGGCGCACTTTCTACAGCGTCTCCGGACCCGACGTGAACTCCTGGTTTCCCAACCAGTTCATATCCCTCGCCAGGGACCGGTTTCTGGCCATCGTCAGGTCGGTGGAGGGGCAGCGCGCCACCATCGAGACGGTGCGGGACTACTCGCGCCATGCGGTTTGGGGCATCGAGCCGCGCAACCGGGAGCAGAACTGCGCGCTCAACCTGCTGATGGATCCGGAGATAGACTTCGTGACGCTGCTGGGTCAGGCGGGGACCGGCAAGACCCTGCTCACCCTGGCCGCCGGGCTGGCGCAGACCCTGGACGACAACCGCTACACCGAGATCATCATGACCCGCGCCACCATCCCGGTAGGGGATGATATCGGCTTCCTGCCCGGCACCGAGGAGGAGAAGATGACCCCCTGGATGGGCGCCCTGATGGACAACCTGGAGGTGCTCACCCAGCCGGAGGAGAGCAGCCAGTGGGGGCGCGCCGCCACCAACGATCTGCTGCAGAAGCGGATCCGCATCCACTCGCTGAACTTCATGCGCGGCCGCACCTTTCTCAACAAGTACATCATTATCGACGAGGCGCAGAACCTGACGCCGAAGCAGATGAAGACCCTGATCACACGCGCCGGGCCGGGCAGCAAGGTGATCTGCCTGGGGAACGTGGCCCAGATCGACACCCCCTACCTGACCGAGACCACCTCCGGCCTCACCTACGTGGTGGACCGTTTCAAGCAGTGGGACCACGCCGGACACATCACGCTGCTGCGCGGCGAACGCTCGCGGCTGGCGGACTTCGCGGCGGAGGCGCTGTGATTCCGGGTGAAAGGGAGCAGCAGCGGCCGGAAGCGGTATAATGGCAGAGTGGCCTTCAGCGGGGGTGGGGCGGTCAGTCACAAGGCGCAGTGACGCTGCCACCGCAGTCCTGTGGCGGCAGGCTCTGGCGCAACACCGCGAATGACTGCCCAACCACCCGGCTGGGTCGCTCTGATGGCCAATTTACTGTCGTAGTTTCCAATGCTACCGGGGAGATGACAAAACTTTGCCAACTATACTGGTACTCTTTGGATGGAGGCTTTTCTTCTACTCCAACGAGGGTGATGAGCCGATACATGTCCACTGCCGGAAGGGCGGCATGGAGTGTAAGTACTGGATTGACGAAGATAACTTCGATATAGAAGAAGCATACTCGTTTGGATTGTCTGTGAGAGACAGGAAGGAAATCCGGAAGATCATATTCGAGCATTTTGATTATATCGTAGAACAGTGGAAGGAATTCCAGGAAAGACGATGAAAGTGAAGAAATATCACGTAGTGGAGGGGATACGAATCGAGAAGGGCTCGATTCACCTGGTTGTTGACGGAAAGAGGATTGAGAAGGAGTTGAAGGATCTGTCCCCACGACTGGCCGCGGCAAGCGAGGAAGGACTCGGAAAGTTCGAGGTATCGCCCTCTGGATACGGAATCCGTTGGCCGGTATTGGATGAAGACATATCAATAGATGCTCTGCTGGGTATAGCACATCATCCTGATTCAAGCAGAAAGAGTGCGTAACAACCAGCTCCGGCGGAACTCTCGCCGCGTTGCGGCGCGCGGCGGCTGAACCGGGCCGTTGGCCTGCTATACGATCCCCCTCTCATGCACATCATCATCAGCAACTACAGCAAGCGATCCCTGGCCCTGATCCAGTGGGCCGCCGAACGGAACCTGCCGGAGGTCACCGTCTGCTACGTGGATACCGGATGGTCGGCGCAGGGGTGGCTGGAGTTCGTCTCCGCGGCGGAGCGGTTCTGCCGCGGCAGGGGGTTCCGGGTCCAACGGCTCGCCTCGCGGGTCACCTTCGCGGATCTGATGGACATCAAGCGGGGCTTCCCGTCCCGGAAACACCAGTGGTGCAGTCTGCACCTGAAAGGGATCACCCTGCTGCAATGGCTGGACGAGATCGACGCCGATTGCCGCGCCACCCTGCTGCTGGCCAGGGGCGCCGGCGGGGACAGCTTCGAGAAACAGGTGCCGGAGTTTGTCGAGGAGTCGGAGTATCACGGCGGACGCCGCGTCTGGCACCCCCTGTTCGACACCGACGACAGCGAGCTGGAGCGGCTGTTCACCGCCACCGGCCTGACCCTCCCCGCCGGCTGCAGCGAATGCGCCCCCTGCATCAACAGCAGCGCCGCCGAGCTGTGCCGGCTCTCCGAAGAGGACATCCGCCGCATCGAGGAACTGGAGGAGGAGCTCGGGGTGCCCATGTTCACGGTGGGTGATGCGGCGGAGAGCGGGATCCGCGCCGTCATCCGCCGGGCGCGGGAGCAGAACCCGGACGATGAACGGCGGCCATTCAAGTACGGCTGCAGCGCCGAATTCGGTTGTGGCTCCTAACCGCACAAAGGGATCCGCCGGCGCCACGCTGTGCATCTACATGGATGAGCGCCTGGGCGGCTACGGCTTCCCGGAAGGCCATCCGTTCGGCCCCTGGCGGATGGATGCGTTCCGTAAGGCGCTGCAGGCTGCGGGCCTGCATGAGCGGGCGCAGGTGCGCCATCCGCCAACCGCGGGGCGGGAGATCATCGAGTATTTCCACACCTCCGGCTACGTGGAGCGGGTCAGGCGACTGTCGGAGCTGGGAGAGGGTTACCTGGACTCCGGCGACACCCCCGCCTTTCCCGGCGTCTATGAGGCGGCGACCACCGTGGTGGGCGCGGTGACCGACGCGCTGCGGCGGGT
>DRMK01000291.1 GCA_011322575.1 Gammaproteobacteria bacterium | reverse complement strand
TGCGCGAGCATCAGCAGCAGGTTCCCTACGGGGTGATGGAGATGGGCGGAACCCGCATCACCCAGCTGGTGGAGAAACCGGTCTACCGCTATTTCGTCAATGCCGGGATCTACGCCCTGTCACCCCGAACGCTGCAACATGTCCCGAAAAACAGACCTTACGACATGCCTCAACTGCTAAACCAGTTGATCGTGCAGCAACAGGCGGTGGGCGGTTTTCCCCTTACCGAATACTGGCTGGATATCGGCCAGCTACCGGACTTCAAGCAGGCGCAGGCCGATTTCGATCTGCATTTCACCCGCATCGCCCCGGAGGAGAAGGCCTATGCCTGACATACTAGGCTTCATTCCGGCACGCGGCGGTTCCAAGGGGATTCCGCAGAAGAATCTGTTTCCGGTAATGGGCAAGCCACTGCTCCAGTACACCCTGGAGGCGGCCGCGGAGAGCCGCCATCTGACCCGGCGGATGCTCTCGTCGGAGGATTGGGAGATCCGTGATTTCGCCGCCCGGCATGGCGTCGATACCCGCTATATCCGGCCACGGGAGCTGGCCAGGGATGAATCCACCACCATCGACACGGTGCTGCACGCCCTGCAGTGGCTGGAGGAGCGCGGTGAACTGCCGGATACCGTAGTGCTGCTGCAACCGACCTCACCGCTGCGCACCCACCAGCATATCGACGCCGCTATCGAGCAGTTTCAGCGCTCCGGCTGCAGCTCCCTGGTCAGCGTTCACCCCATGACCGAACACCCCTGGAAATGTATGGAGCTCACAGAGCTCGGCTGGAGATATCTGGTCCGCTCGCCACAGGGAGTTACCCGCCGCCAGCAGTACAGCAACAACTTCTACACTATCAACGGCGCGCTCTACATCGCCACGCCCCGCTTCATTCGCGACACCCGAGGGTTCGTCGCCGAGGGAGAGACGGAGCTGTTTTTCATGCCCCCTTCCGCCGGGGTGGATATCGACGAGCTGCCCGATGTCCTCTGGACCGAGGCGCATCTGAAGCTGGCGCTCTCCGCCTGAAACATGGATCCACTCCTGGCGCTGATCGGTCGTGACCAGCCGCTGTTCGAAGCGGATGTGCGCGAGCATGAGGAGCAGCTGCGCGAACTGGTGGGAGGCGCATCCTTTCTGGTCATCGGTGGAGCGGGATCCATCGGACAGGCGGTAGTCAGGGAGATCTTCTCCCGTTCTCCAACAAAGCTGCATGTGGTGGACATCAGCGAAAACAGCCTGGTGGAACTGGTGCGCGACCTGCGCAGCTCCATCGGCTACATCCCGGGGGAGTTCCGTACCTTCGCGGTAGACGCCGGCTCTCGGGAGTTCGATCTCCTGGTGGAGAACGAAGGGCCCTACGACTACGTGCTCAACCTGTCGGCCATGAAACATGTGAGGAGCGAGCGGGACCCATACACCCTGATGCGCCTGATCGACACCAACATCTTCAACACGGAAAGAGCCCTGCAGCACGCCGTCCGCCAGGGCAGCAAAAAATATTTCTGCGTCTCCACCGACAAGGCCACCAACCCGGTCAACATGATGGGGGCATCGAAGCGGATCATGGAGCTGTTTCTGAGCCATCACAGCCACCGGATCCCGGTCTCCACCGCGCGCTTCGCCAACGTCGCCTTCTCCGACGGCAGCCTGCTGCATGGATTCGACCAGCGGATCCGGAAACGCCAACCCATATCGGCACCCAGCGACATCCGCCGCTACTTCATCACCCCCAAGGAGTCGGGAGAGCTTTGCCTCCTCTCCTGTCTGCTGGGAGAGAACCGGGATCTCCTCTTTCCCAGGCTGGACGACCAACTACACCTGATCTCCTTCGAGGAGATCGCCAGGCGCTACGTGGCACAGCTGGGCTACGAAGCGTGGCCCTGCGAAAGCGAACAGGAGGCGCGCACCCGCGCCGACCAGCTGATTCCGCGCGGCAGATGGCCCTGCTTCTTCTCCCCCAGCACCACCAGCGGAGAGAAGGAGAGAGAGGAGTTCTTTACCACGGATGAGAGTCCGGACATGGAGCGTTTCTGCTCCATAGGCGTCCTCACCCTGCCGGAGTGCGGAGATCCGGGGTTGCTGGAGCGGTTTCACAGGGAGGTGGAGAGCATCCGCCGGCAGCCCCGCTGGAGCCGTCAGGAGATCATCCGGCTGTTCAACAACATGCTGCCGGAGTTCCGGCACAGGGAGACCGGCTGCCACCTGGACGACAGGATGTAGCCCCCGTACCAGCGAACGGAAGAGGGCGGCGGGGGCGTTCGTTACTTGATCTTGGCTTCCTTGTAGATAACGTGCTTGCGAACCACCGGATCGAACTTCTTGATCTCCATCTTCTCCGG
>DRMK01000290.1 GCA_011322575.1 Gammaproteobacteria bacterium | reverse complement strand
CCCTTCACGGTGACGCTCTGCCCGCCGATGGTGACCTCCACCCCGGCCGGAACGGCAACCGGATTTTTCCACGCCTTAGCCATCTGCGCCTCCTAGAACACCGAGCAGAGCACTTCGCCACCGTGGCCCGCCTTGCGGGCGGCCCGATCCGTCATCACTCCGGCCGAGGTGGAGACGATCGCCACCCCGAGCCCGCCCCTCACGCGCGGCAGCTCGTCACGCTTCCGGTAGCGCCGCAGACCAGGACGGCTCACCCGCTGCAGGGACTCGATGGCGGGCCTGCCCTCGAAATACTTGAGAACGACGGTCAGCACCGGCTTGCCACCCTCATCCCGCACCGCGAAGCCCGAGATGTAACCCTCCTCCTTCAACACCCGGCAGATGGCCACCTTGATGCTGGAGGAGGGCATCGCCACCTCCCTCTTGGCCGCGGCCAGGCCGTTGCGGATCCGGGTCAACATGTCTGCGATGGGATCGGTCATGCTCATGCGGTCTACTCCTGCAAAAAACTACCAGCTGGCCTTGCGCACGCCAGGCACGTCACCCCGCATCACCGCCTCGCGCAGCTTGTTGCGCCCCAGGCCAAACTTGCGGTAGTAGCCGTGCGGCCTCCCGGTAAGCCGGCAGCGATTCTGCTGGCGCACCGGACTGGCATCGCGCGGCAGCTTCTGCAACTGGTGCTGCGCCTCCAGGCGCTCCTCGTAACTGAGACTCATGTCCCGAATTCTCGCCTTTAGCGCGGCGCGCTTCGCGGCATACTTGCGGACGGTGCGCGCCCGCTTCAGCTCGCGGTTGATCATGCTTGCCTTGGCCATAACGTCTCCTTCACCCCTTGAGCGGGAAATTGAACGCCTTGAGCAGGGCTCTCGCCTCCTCGTCGTTGCGGGCGGTGGTGGTGATGGTGATATCCATGCCGCGCAGCGCATCAATCTTGTCGTAGTCGATCTCCGGAAAGATGATCTGCTCGCTGATCCCCATGCTGTAGTTGCCCCGTCCATCGAAGGAGCGCGGGCTGAGGCCGCGGAAGTCGCGGATGCGCGGGATGGCGATACTTATCAGCCGGTCCAGAAACTCATACATGCGCTCGCGCCGCAGCGTGACCTTGCAGCCGATGGGCCAGCCGTCCCGGATCTTGAAACCGGCTATGGACTTGCGTGATCTGGTGACCACCGGCTTCTGGCCGGAGATGGTGGCCATGTCGGCCAGCGCATTTTCGATCACCTTCTTGTCCGCCACCGCCTCGCCCAGACCCATGTTGAGGGTGATCTTGCTGATGCGCGGCACCTGCATCGGGCTCTTGTAGCCGAACTGCTCGGTCAGCTGCCCGACAACGGTATCTCTGTAAAACTGCTTCAATCTAGCCATGACCATACCAAATCACTTGTCCACGGCGGCGCCGCTGGATCGGAAAACACGAATCTTGCGCCCGTCCTCCAGGATCCGGAAACCGACCCGGTCCCCCTTGCCAGTGGCCTCGTTGTACAGCGCCACGTTGGAGACATGCAGCGGCATCTCCTTGTCGATGATCCCGCCCGGAGTGCCGGTGTTGGGGTTGGGCTTCTGGTGCTTCTTGACCACGTTCACGTTCTCCACGTAGATACGCTGGTCGTCCAGCACCCGCAGCACCTGGCCACGCTTGCCCCGATCCTTGCCGGCAATCACGATCACCTCGTCACCCTTTCTGATCTTCCTCATGGTGGCCTACCTCGCTACAGCACTTCCGGCGCCAGAGAGACTATCTTCATGAAGTTCTCGGTGCGCAGCTCACGGGTTACGGGGCCGAAAATGCGGGTGCCAATGGGCTGGTTCTGGTTGTTCAGCAGCACCGCCGCGTTGCTGTCGAAGCGGATGAGCGATCCATCCTTGCGCCGCACCCCCTTCTTGGTGCGCACCACCACCGCATTGTAAACCTCGCCCTTTTTCACCTTGCTGCGGGGAATGGCCTCCTTGACGCTGACCTTGATAATGTCACCCACCCCGGCATAGCGGCGCTTGGAACCACCCAGCACCTTTATGCACTGCACGCGGCGCGCCCCGCTGTTGTCGGCCACCTCCAGGTTGGTCTGCATCTGTATCATCGGCCCGTCTCCAAACCCTCGAAAAACAATGAGTCGCCCAAAGGACAAATGCCCCGTTAAAAGACGGAGCATGTTAGCATAAAAAAACATCTCCCCCAACCTCTTTTTTCACGATCCTGCCGCAAAAGGGTGGAGCAGATCTCGGTGGAATTCACGCTGACGAAGCACGGCCGGAAGGCGGTGCTCCGGAGATGCCCGATCAGCGCAACAGCGCGGGATCAGGCGGGAAATATCAATCCGTGCTGCCGATCACCTCGACCAGCCGCCAGCTCTTGGTGCGCGACAAGGGACGGCACTCCGCGATCACCACGGTATCCCCCTCCCGGCACACGTTCTCCTCGTCGTGGGCATGCAGCTTGGTGGAGCGCTTTACATACTTTCCATATAGCGGATGGGCCACCTTGCGCTCCACCAGGACGGTAATGGTCTTGTCCATCCTGTTGCTCACCACGCGCCCGGTAACGGTGCGAGTTACCTTGGTCTGCTGCTCACTCATCTGGCCTCACCCTGCTGCTTCATGATGGTCTTGATCCGTGCAATGTCCCTGCGGTTCTGCCTCATCAGATGGGGCTTGGCCATCTGGCCGGCGGCGCGCTGCATACGCAGGTTGAACTGCTCCTTGAGCAACCCGAGCAGCTCCTCCTGCAACTCGGCCGCTGTCTTCTCTCTCAGCTCTGACGCTTTCATCATTACAGTACCGTACGCGTTACGAAGGTGGTCTTGACCGGAAGCTTGGCCGCCGCCAGGCGGAACGCCTCGCGCGCCACATCCTCGGAGACGCCTTCCATCTCATACAACATCTTGCCCGGCTGGACCAGGGAGACCCAGTACTCTACCGAGCCCTTGCCCTTGCCCATGCGCACCTCGAGGGGCTTCTTGGTGATAGGCTTGTCGGGAAAGATCCGGATCCAGATCTTGCCGCCACGCTTGATGTGGCGGGTCATG
>DRMK01000289.1 GCA_011322575.1 Gammaproteobacteria bacterium | reverse complement strand
GCCTCGTCCGGCCTGGGGTGGGTCTCCATGAACAACCCCGATATCCCCGCGGCCACCGCCGCCCGCGCCAGCAGCGGCACGAACTCCCGCTGCCCGCCGGAGCTGTCCCCCAGCCCCCCCGGCTGCTGCACCGAATGGGTGGCGTCGAACACCACCGGGCAGCCGGTATCGCGCATGATGGCCAGCCCCCGCATGTCGGAGATCAGCGTATTGTAACCGAAGCTGACGCCACGCTCACACACCATGATCTGCCGGTTGCCAGTGGATCTGGCCTTCTCCACCACACTGCCCATCTCCCAGGGGGCCAGAAACTGCCCCTTCTTGATGTTGACCGGCCTGCCCTGGCGCGCCACGTTGCGGATGAAGTTGGTCTGCCTCACGAGAAAGGCGGGGGTCTGCAGCACATCCACCACCGCCGCCACCTCGTCCAGGGGGGTGTCCTCGTGGACGTCGGTCAGCACCGGCACCCCCAGCTGCCGCTTCACCTCCCCCAGGATCCGCAGCCCCTCCTCCACCCCCGGCCCGCGGTAGCTGCTGCCGGAGGTGCGGTTGGCCTTGTCGAAGGAGGATTTGTAGATGAACGGGATCCCCAGGCGCCGGGTGATCTCCGCGAGCCGCCCGGCGGTGTCCAGGGCGAGCTGCTCACTCTCTATTACGCAGGGGCCGGCTATGAGAAACAGGGGATGCCCGAGACCGGCCTGAAAGCCGCACAGCCTCACTCCGTTCCCGCCGGCGTGAAGCTGCACGCCGCCTCGATGAAGCTGGTGAACAGTGGGTGGCCGTCCCGCGGGGTGGAGGTGAACTCCGGGTGGAACTGGCAGCCGATGAACCAGGGGTGATCCGGCAGCTCCACGATCTCCACCAGGTTGCCGTCGATGGAGCGGCCCGCGATGAGCATTCCCGCATCCTCGATGGCGGTCAGGTAGTGGTTGTTGAACTCGTAGCGGTGGCGGTGGCGCTCCACGATCTGCTCCCTGCCGTAGATGGAGCGCGCCAGGGAGTCCCTGCGCAGGTGGCAGGGCTGACCGCCCAGGCGCATGGTGCCCCCCAGATCGGAATCCTCGCCACGCACTTCACGGGAGCCCTGGCTGGTGGTCCATTCGGTGATCAGGCCGATCACCGGGTGGGGTGTATCGGGCCTGAACTCGGTACTGTGGGCATTCTCCAGCCCCGCAACGTGGCGCGCGAACTCGATTACCGCCACCTGCATGCCAAGACAGATCCCGAGATAGGGAACGCGGTTCTCGCGCGCGAAGCGTACCGCGGCGATCTTGCCCTCCACCCCGCGCTTGCCGAAACCACCCGGCACCAGGACGCCGCCCATTCCCTCCAGGCAACCGGTGCCCTCGCTCTCGATCCTCTCCGAGTCCACATAGACGATGTTCACCCTGGTGCGGGTGTGGATCCCGGCATGGATAAGCGCCTCGGAGAGGGATTTGTAGGCCTCGGTGAGATCCACGTACTTGCCCACCATGGCGATGCTGACCTCCCGCTCCGGGTGGTGCAGGGCATCCACCACCTCGCGCCACTCGCAGAGATCCGCCTCGGGGGCGCTCAGGCCGAGCTTGTCCACCACGATCTCGTCCAGCTTCTCGCAGTGCAGCGCCAGGGGCACCTCGTAGATGCTGCTGGCATCCACCACGCTGATCACCGCGCGCTCCTCCACGTTGGTGAACAGGGCTATCTTGCGCCGCTCCTCCTCCGGCACGGGGCGATCGGCGCGGCACAGCAGGATGTCGGGCTGGATTCCTATGGAGCGCAGCTCCTTCACCGAGTGCTGGGTGGGCTTGGTCTTCAGCTCGCCGGCGGTTGGAATGTAGGGCAGCAGGGTGAGGTGGATGAACAGTACATTGTCGTGCCCCAGCTCCACCCCCATCTGCCGGATCGCCTCCAGAAAGGGCAGCGACTCGATATCTCCCACGGTGCCGCCGATCTCCACCATGGCCACGTCGTGCCCCTCGGCCCCCTCCTGGATGCGCCGCTTGATCTCGTCGGTGATGTGGGGAATCACCTGTACCGTGGCCCCCAGATAGTCACCGCGGCGCTCCTTGCGGATCACCTTCTCATATATGCTGCCGGTGGTGAAGTTGTTGCGCTGGCTCATGGGAACACGCACGAAGCGCTCGTAGTGGCCCAGATCCAGATCGGTCTCCGCCCCATCCTCGGTGACGAACACCTCGCCATGCTGGAACGGACTCATGGTGCCGGGATCCACGTTGATATAGGGATCCAGCTTGAGCAGGGTGACCTTGATGCCGCGCGCCTCGAGAATCGCGGCCAGGGAGGCGGATGCGATGCCCTTGCCCAGGGAGGAGACGACACCGCCCGTTATGAAGATGAGTTTCGCCATTGCCTTGAGATGGTCAGGGAGACGATTCGCCAGCAGGGTTAGATTGTCGGTCTTTTCGATGGCCGTTTCAATCCCCGCCAGACTTTTTCTCCCCGGATCTAGCGCGCATGTGGGGAAACAGCAGGACGTCACGGATGGAGGCGGAATCGGTGAACAACATCACCAGCCGGTCGATACCG
>DRMK01000288.1 GCA_011322575.1 Gammaproteobacteria bacterium | reverse complement strand
TGCCCGGCTGGTAGGGTTGCAGGCCGCGCACCCCCGGATTGACGCGGGAGAGGAAATCAGCCATCTAGATCACCGCCTTGGGATAGGAGCCCAGCACCTTGAACAGGGAGGACTCCTCCTCCAGCTCGGTGAGGGCCGCCGCCACCCTTGCATCCTCTCTGTGGCCATCTATGTCGAAGAAGAACACATATTCCCAGGTGCCCTGCCGCGCGGGACGGGACTCGATGCGGGTCATGGAGATCCCGTTGCGCGCCAGGGGTTGGAGCAGCTGGAACAGGGCGCCTGGCCGGTTGCGGGTGGAGACCAGCAGGGAGGTCTTGTCCTCCCCGCTGGGGGGAACCTCGTCCACCCCGATGATCAGGAAGCGGGTAGTATTGTTGGGATGATCCTCGATATTGCGGGCCAGGATGTCCAGTCCGTACAGCTCGGCGGCCACCTCGCCGGCCACCGCGGCGGCGCCCGTCTCCTCGCTGGCACGCCGCGCCGCCTCGGCGTTGCTGCTCACCGCCTCCCGGGGAACGCCCGGCAGATTGCTGTCCAGCCACTCGCGGCACTGGGCCAGCGACTGGCTGTGGGAGTAGATCCGGGTCACCTCCTCGAGCGACTCCATCTTGCCCATCAGGTGATCGTGGATGCGCAGCTCCACCTCGCCGCAGATTTTGAGTGGGGATCCCAGCAGCATGTCCAGGGTGTGGTTGACCACGCCCTCGGTGGAGTTCTCCACCGGCACCACCCCATAGTGGGCGCTGCCCGACTCCACCTCGCGGAACACCTCGTCGATGGCGCCCAGCGGCAGGGTGGTTACCGAATGTCCGAAATGCTTGTGCACCGCCGCCTGGGTGAAGGTACCCTCCGGCCCCAGGAAGGCGATCCGCATGGGATGCTCCAGCGCCAGGCAGGCAGACATAATCTCCCGGAACAGGCGCACCATCTCCTCACCGTCCAGCGGCCCCTCGTTGCGCGCCAGCACCTCGCGCAGGATACGCGCCTCCCGCTCCGGACGATAGTAGCGTGCCCCCGGACCCTGCGCCTGCTTGATGAGTCCGACCTTGCGGGCGCAGGCGGCCCGCTCGCTGATCAGACGCTGGATCTCCCGATCCAGTTCATCGATCCGATCCCGAATTGTGTCTAGCCCGGATATTTCACCCGGCTGCTGAGTTTCCACTGCAAACCTCTATGTACAAGCAAAATACCCAGAATATTATTGCCCCGGCAACCAAATTTTTGGTTGCCGGGGCAATATCAACGGTTCTTCCCCGAATCATGTGGGTGAAATGGTAAATCACCGCGTAGCGGCTTCGTCCTTGACAGGCAGAATGCACGCCGGAAGATGGTCGGCAGAAAGGGATTGGGGACACTTTGGGATAGCCGAACCACTTGCAATTTGCGCAGGTAGTGGATATCCGCTTGTCCCCGGCCAGACAGCCCCAATCCCCTTCTGGCTACCAAGTATGTGGCGTGCATTCTGCCTGTCAAGGATGATTTACCATTTCACCCACATGATTCGGGGAAAGCCCATATTAACCATCCCCTCCGTTCAGGGCGCGCACCGCCAGCACACCCTGTATTGCCCCGATACGCCTGACGGCCTCGTCAGGGACCGGCTGGTCCACGTCCACCAGGGTGTAGGCCAGCTCCCCCCGCGACTTGTTCAGCATGTCCAGAATGTTCATCCCCGCCTCGGCCAGTTCCGTGGAGATCTGGCCCAGCATGTTGGGGACGTTGGAGTTCACCACAGCCAGGCGATAGCTTCCCTCACTGCGCGGCATGCGCATCTGGGGGAAATTTACCGAGTTGCGCACGTTACCATTTTCCAGATAGTCGCGCACCTGCTCGGCCACCATGATGGCGCAGTTCTCTTCCGCCTCGCCGGTGGAGGCGCCCAGATGAGGCAGCGCTATGGCCCGCGGGTGATCCCTGTTGAGTCGGCTCGGGAAATCACAGATATATGCATACACCCTGCCGGCGCCCATCGCCTCCAGCACTGCCTGTTCCTCCACGATGCCCTCCCGCGCGAAGTTCAGAATCACCACGCCATCCTTCATGCGCTTCAGCCTTTCGGCATCGATCAGGTGACGGGTCTCCTCCATGAGCGGGACGTGGAAGGTGACGAAGTCGCTTCGGGCCAGCAGCGCCTCGATGCTCTCCGCCTGCTCCACCTCCGAGGAGAGCCGCCAGGCCCCCTGCACGGTGATGCCGGGATCGAACCCGATCACCCTCATGCCCAGCTCCAGCGCCGCATTGGCCACTTCGCGCCCGATCGAACCCAGCCCCACCACCCCCAGGGTGCGCCCCGGCAGCTCGAAGCCGGCAAAGCGCTTCTTGCCCTCCTCCACCCTGCGGTGCAGTTCCGCTCCGTCACCCTCGAGGTGGCGTACATAGTCCCACGCCTGGCAGATGTTACGACACCCCAGCAGCATGCCGGCTATTACCAGCTCCTTCACCGCATTGGCGTTGGCGCCAGGGGCATTGAATACCGGGATCCCCAGCAGGCTCATCTCCTCCACCGGGATATTGTTGACCCCCACGCCGGCCCTCCCAACCGCCTTGAGGGTCAATGGGATCTCCATCTCGTGCATGTTGAAGGAGCGCAACAGAATGGCGTCCGGATGCTGGATCTCGGATGCGACCTCGTAGCGATCGCGCGGCAGCCGTTCCAGCCCGGCCACGGAAATGTTATTCAACGTCAGTATCTTGTACATGTTTATTGGTATATGTCTCAGAACGATTCAGTCGCCATACTCCCGCTCGACCCGACAGATTCGGATCCGGTAGGCGTCGTACCAATGGCTCGCCTGCCGCTGGGTTCGCCGGTGCTCCGCATCTCTTTTCCATGCAGCAATATCCTCCAGGGAACGCCAGTAGGAGACGGAGATCCCGAGCCCATCCCGGGCAGACTCGAAACCGAGGAAGCCAGGGTATACCGCCGGGCACGTTCCAGCATACGCGCAGCGGTCTCGGCATAACCGCCAACATCCTTCTCGTTGCG
>DRMK01000287.1 GCA_011322575.1 Gammaproteobacteria bacterium | reverse complement strand
GCGAACTCAAATCCTTGAGCGACATGCTCAAAGGCAAGAAGGGCCGTTTCCGCCGCAACCTGCTGGGCAAACGGGTGGACTACTCGGGCCGCTCGGTCATCGTGGTGGGCCCCAAACTCAAGTTGCACCAGTGCGGCCTGCCCAAGAAGATGGCCCTGGAGCTGTTCAAGCCGTTCGTATTCAGCAAGCTGGAGATGCGCGGCCTGGCCACCACCATCAAGGCGGCCAAGAAGCTGGTGGAGCGGGAGGGACCGGAGGTGTGGGACGCGCTGGAGCAGGTGATCCGCGAGCATCCGGTGCTGCTCAACCGGGCGCCCACCCTGCACCGCCTCGGGATCCAGGCCTTCGAGCCGCTGCTGGTGGAGGGCAAGGCGATCCAGCTGCATCCCCTGGTGTGTGCCGCGTTCAACGCGGATTTCGACGGGGACCAGATGGCGGTGCACGTACCGCTCTCCATCGAGGCCCAGCTGGAGGCGCGCACCCTGATGCTCTCCTCCAACAACGTCCTGTCGCCGGCCAACGGCGAGCCCATCATCGTGCCCTCCCAGGATGTGGTGCTGGGGCTCTACTACATGACCCGCGAGCAGGTGAACGTGCGCGGCGAGGGTGGTCTGTTCGCCGATCTGGACGAGCTGCAGCGCGCCTATGCCGCCGGAACGGTGGATATCCATGCCCGGGTCAGGGTGAGGGTGCGCGAGGTGCAAATTGACGATGATGGCAACCGTACCGAGCACACCAGCATCAAGGAGACCGTGGCGGGGCGGGCCCTGCTCTATGACATCGTGCCCGATGGTTTGCCGTTCGATCTGGTGGATCGGGACATGACCAAGAAGGCCATATCCAACCTGCTCAACAGCGCCTACCGGCGGTTGGGTCTGAAGCACGCGGTGATATTTGCCGATCGCCTGATGTACACCGGGTTCCAGTATGCAACCGTGGCCGGGGTATCGTTCGGTATCAACGACATGGCGATCCCGGAGGAGAAGGAGGAGATCCTGAGCCGGGCCGAAAACGAGGTGCGCGACATCGAGGAGCAGTTCAACTCCGGCCTGGTAACCAACGGTGAGCGCTACAACAAGGTGGTGGACATCTGGTCCCACACCAATGACCAGGTGGCCAAGGCGATGATGGCGCGTCTCGGTACCGACGTGGTCAAGGATGCCAAGGGCAAGAAGGTGGAGCAGAAATCCATGAACTCCATCTTCATGATGGCCGACTCCGGCGCACGCGGCAGCGCCGCCCAGATCCGCCAGCTGGCGGGGATGCGCGGCCTGATGGCCAAGCCGGACGGATCCATCATCGAGACCCCAATCACCGCCAACTTCCGCGAGGGGTTGAACGTGCTGCAGTACTTCATCTCCACCCACGGGGCGCGCAAGGGCCTGGCGGATACCGCGCTGAAGACCGCCAACTCCGGCTATCTCACGCGCCGCCTGGTGGACGTTGCCCAGGACCTGGTAATCACCGAGCAGGACTGCGGTACCAGTGAAGGGCTGGAGATGACCCCGCTCATCGAGGGTGGCGACGTGGTGGAGCCGCTGCGCGAGCGGGTGCTGGGGCGCGTGGTGGCGCGCGACGTGGTCCGCAGCGACAGTGACGAGGTGCTCATTCCCGCCGGGACCCTGCTGGACGAATATTGGGTGGAGCGGCTCGAGGAGATGGGTGTCGACCAGGTGGTGGTGCGCTCCGTCATCAGCTGCGAGACCCGCTACGGGGTGTGTGCCGCCTGCTACGGGCGCGATCTGGGCCGCGGTCACCTGGTCAACGTTGGCGAGGCGGTGGGGGTCATCGCCGCGCAGTCCATCGGCGAGCCGGGCACCCAGCTCACCATGCGCACCTTCCACATCGGGGGCGCCGCCTCCCGTGCCGCGGCGGTGAGTGACATCCAGGTAAAGACCAAGGGCAGCGTGCGCCTGCACAACATCAAGCTGGTGGAGCACTCCTCCGGGAACAGCGTGGCGGTGTCCCGCTCCGGGGAGATCACCGTGCTTGACGAGTCCGGCCGCGAGCGGGAGCGCTACAAGGTGCCCTACGGGGCGGTGATCAGTGTCAAGGAAGGGGATGCGGTGAAGCCCGGCCAGGTGCTGGCCAGCTGGGATCCGCATACCCATCCGATCGTCACCGAGGTGGCCGGCATGGTCCGCTTCGTGGACTTCATCGAGGGGATGACCGTGGATCGCCAGACCGACGAGGTGACCGGCCTCACCAGCCTGGTGATCACCGATCCCAAGCACCGCGGGGCGGCAGCCAAGGACATGCGCCCCATGGTGAAGCTGGTGGATGAGAAGGGCAACGACCTGTGCATCGCCGGCACCGATACCCCGGCCCACTACTTCCTGCTGCCGGGCGCCATCGTGCAGCTGGAGGATGGAGCCAAGGTGGGGGTTGGTGACGTAATCGCCAGGATCCCCCAAGAGACCTCCAAGACCCGCGACATCACCGGCGGTCTGCCGCGCGTGGCGGATCTGTTCGAGGCGCGCAGGCCCAAGGACCCCGCCATTCTGGCCGAGATCTCCGGTATCGTCAGCTTCGGCAAGGAGACCAAGGGCAAGAAGCGCCTGGTGATCACCCCACCCGAAGGGGAGAGCTACGAGACGCTGATCCCCAAGTGGCGTCACATAATGGTGTTCGAGGGTGAACATGTGGAGAAGGGTGAAACCATCGTGGACGGCGCTCCCGACCCGCACGACATCCTGCGCCTGCTGGGAGTGGTGGCGCTGGCGCGCTACATAACCAACGAGGTGCAGGAGGTGTACCGCCTGCAGGGTGTGAAGATCAACGACAAGCACATCGAGGTGATAGTGCGCCAGATGCTGCGCAAGGTGGAGATCACCTCGGCCGGCGACACCAGGTTCCTCAAGGGGGAGCAGGTGGAGTACGCCCAGCTTCTGGAGGAGAACGAGCGGGTGGAGGCCCAGGGCAAGGTTGCCGCCAGCTGCGAGCCGATCCTGCTGGGGATCACCAAGGCGTCACTGGCAACCGAATCGTTCATCTCCGCCGCATCCTTCCAGGAGACCACCCGGGTACTCACTGAGGCGGCGGTCAGCGGCAAGGTGGATCGGCTGCGTGGCCTGAAAGAGAACGTCATCGTGGGGCGGCTGATCCCGGCGGGAACCGGCCTGGCCTACCACGAGGAGCGGCGCCGCAAACGGCAGAAGGAGATTGAGCGGATGGCGGCGCGGGAGGCCGAGCAGGCCGCGGTATTCGAGACCGAGGAGCAGCAGCCGCCCGTCACGCCGGAACCGGCCGAGAAGGAGGCGGTGACAGACAGCGGCCTGCCGCAGGAGTAGCGCGCGGGCTCTCTGCACCGCGACCATTCTCCCCCTCCCGGGACGTGGGTGTGCCCCGGGAGGCGGGGTCGGCCCCTGGCGGGTGGTTCGGCGTGGTCAGCGAGGCAGCGGTTGGATGATGGTAAAGGCGCCGCGGATGTCTCCGGCCCTGAAGCCGCGAGCCTTGTCCTGCGGGTAGCGCTCATCCAGCGCGGCCGCTACCTCCGGCCTGATGTTGCCGCCGTGGCATGCCAGGCAGGGTTTCTCCACGGTCGGGATGGCCTTCATGTAACGGAACAGTCTGTTTCCGTTCTGTTCAACCATCTCGAAGAACTCCATCTTGGCCGGGTCCTCTCCCGCCGCCTTGCGCCGCTCAAATCCCTCCAGCACGGATC
>DRMK01000286.1 GCA_011322575.1 Gammaproteobacteria bacterium | reverse complement strand
GTGCTCCGGTAACATTTTGCACTTTGTGTATATTCCAGGTGTTTTTCCCAATTATAGTGGCTTGCAACAAATTTCAGCAGCCGGGTGAAACATTTGGGCTAGCTGCCGGCGTAGCGGATGCTCAGGGCCCAGATCAATTGGGTGAGTGCCGGCTGGTTGAGCCGTGGCACCCCGCCTGCCACCAGCACAAACCGCTGTTGCCCGATATACATGGGCCAGAATCCAACCTCGCTGTTTCCGGCGGCATCCACCACCGCCCAGGCATTGGAGCGTAACCCCAGGTTGTTCTTGAGCAGTCCTGCATGACGCTCGTGGAGAGTGGCCAGGTCAGCACTCAGGGCGGAAAGCTCTTCGGCGGTCTCGTGGGCGAATCCCTGTGAGCTGAGGTAGAACCCCTGATCGTCGGCCAGCAACACTTTGCCGTTGCCAGACAGTGGCGCCAGCAGCTCCGGTAGGGTGTCTTCCAGCCTTCCTTCGGGCGGCGTGACCGGAGAGTCCATCCCCTCGATCCATCCCAGGGCCTGGATATGACTGAGGAGCTCCATGGCGCTGTCATCGTCGTCCATGCCCGACCATTCACGTATTCCCTCCATGCTCAGCAGCGGGCTGGCGGGTTGAGTGAGGAGGCTGCGCAGCAGGCGCCGTGGCACCTCCTCCTCGGGTCGGGACACGGCGTAATACGCCCCCGCCGGGCTGGGGGCAACGTGGATGTTTTCCTGTAGCTGATATCGAGTCATGCGGAAACCTTCAGGTTGGGTGCCAATGAGAAAAGCAGTGCCTCGATGAGCACGATTATGTCGCGCCGTTGCCGGGCGTCCACCTCGAACAGTGGTACTTTCAGACCGAAGGAGCGCATCTGCTCATGGTATTTCTCGAGGGGTGGATTGGCGCAGCGATCCATCTGGGTTACTCCAATGGCCAGTTGGGTGTCGGAGATGAACCGCTTGAATGAATTCAGGAAGAAACGCAGATCGTGAAAGGGATCGGGACGGGTATTGTCCACCAGCAGGATCAGGCCGATGCCGCCCTTGGTGAGGATGTCCCACATGAAACTGAACCGCTCCTGCCCGGGAGTTCCATAGAGGTGCAGGTGCTCCCCTCCTTCCAGCTGCAGGGTGCCATAATCCATGGCTACGGTGGTGGTTTCCTTGATATTCTGGGTCATGTCGGTGGCGGTGGCATCGGTCATCACCGGTGGAGTGTCACTGATGGCGCTGATGGCAGAGCTTTTGCCAGCGCCCACCGGACCCGTAAAAATCAGCTTGTAGTTCCCATCGTTCATGGCCTGCTCCATACCCTGGTCTATCGGCCTCTGCCACGCAGACGTGAGAGTATCTTGCGGAACAGCCCCCGGTGTTCATGCTGGCGCGGCAGCGAAGGGGAGGGTGGCTCGTGATCCCCTTCGCTTCGGGCCTTGTGCCCGATGAGACCGATGGCACTGGCCGCGCTGTAGAAAGAGAACAGGTATTTGGGCGGGATGTTCAGAATGGTGGCGGCTTCCATAAGTGAAACGGGGTGCCTGGTCCAGAGCGCCGCGATACACAAGCCGTGCTGCACGGGCAGCAGCCGGCTCAGGTTGGGCCAGTGGTGCAGATAGACCGGAGCCCGCAGGTCGGTTCCTGCCGGAATACGTCCGCGCGCGGTGCGTACGGCCAGTTTCCACAGAAACTGGTCAATGGGCAGCAGGGAGCCCCCCTGTTCCGGAGGGGACCATCCCGGCTCGAGACAGGTAACGGTGACATCTTCCGATCTGATAGCCATGTTGGATAGCGCATAGAGATGCGAGTGGCTCTGTTCGACCCAGATCTCCCGGCTTTCCGGCAGCAGCACTATCGGTCGCCAGGGCCCTTCCAGGGAGACGTTGCGCTCCTCACGGCGCGCAATCCGGTAGGCTTGCTGAATGTACCCCTGCAGATAGTCGTCGGGAACATAGAGGAACGACGTTTTCTGTTTCTCCTTTTCCAGCCTGGAGAGTTCGCTATCACCTGCTCGTGGCGCCATCTGCTCCGGGGTGCGCGAAGGGGGAAAAAGGGGAACGATCTCTCCGGTGGTACCAACGGGATCAGGATTTTCGGTTCCAGCCCCGTCTAGTGCCGCTTTAGGACGTTCCCGTTTACGCCGTGGCGGAGGTGCAACGACATCCAGCACAGGAGGGGGTGGAGGACGTACCGGACGCTGGCCAGAGCCATTCTGCATGCTCTCTGTTCCGGACTGAAAAGGTTCGGCCAGGGAAGTGCCGTTGTGCAGTTTCCCTCTCAACTCTTCCAGGGAATCCAGCAGCTGTTCCGGCTGAATGGGTTTGGCCAGGAACAGCTCGTTACCGTGCTCCGGCTGGATCTCCATCAGGGACACCAGGAGGGTCGGACGATCCGGATATATCTCCCGATGTTTGTGATAGATGTCATGGGCTTGCGCTGCGTCCATGTCGATTATGGAGATATCGGCCTGATTGTCCCTGGTGATCAGGTACCGGTTTTGGCAGAGGTTCTGGAAGAACAGTTCCAGGGTATTCCGCGCACGCTGCTCCATGCCAAGAATGGTTACGTACAGCGATTCGGAAGATCGGTTACCAACAGGGTGGTTCGTGGTGGTCATGCTGCAAAGTATTCC
>DRMK01000285.1 GCA_011322575.1 Gammaproteobacteria bacterium | reverse complement strand
GGTCACATAAAAGCTAAGGTAGTCTATCGCCCGCCCATAGTTATTGTGTCTGCCAAACCGCGTGCTCCAGACGCGGTGAACATGAACACCCCGGATAATCTCTTTCGGAGGAAGCACCGCCTTGGAGTCATCGTAGCTTTGCCGGCTGGCGACGACATGCGTTTCAAAGCTGTTACCCACAAGATGAAATGCCAAATCACTCAGCAACTGGCTGGTCGCAGAGTGATCCGGGTAGAAATAGCGATTTATGAAGATTATTTTTCTCAATGGTTGGGGTTCGTGATTCGTGAATCGGGGTTCGTGAATCGTAACTCGGGGGCCGTGGTTCGGGGTTCCTAACATAGAGGTGGAAACATCCAGCTACCACTTCGAGCACGCTACCGCCCTACCACGTCACCGTCGACATAGTATGGCTGGTATTCTCCAGTTTACCTGATGAACTACCTACAACCCCGGATCACCCACCGAGCATCGGTACTCCAACGCCCGAGCAAGGTAGCCTATACTCAGCAACCTCGCAAAGGTGCCAAGGCCATGAAACCGTCAGTTGGTAGATATACTACAAGGTGGCGAGCGCTATCTGCTCTCTCTTCAGCGTCACCTTGTTCTGCTTGCCGATGAAGTTGAGCAGGATAATTACCCGCTCCTCACCGCTTTTCTTGTAAAAAACGCCAGACAGACCGGCAAAAGCCCCTCCGACGATGCTCACCCTGTCGCCTTTCTTCGGCTCCGGCAGCAGCTCTATGTACATTCCGGAGGGATCGCTGGCCGACTCCTTGAGCAGCCGGATAACACTGTCAGGAACCCTGGCCAACTCATCGCCGAACCTGATCAGCCTGCTTACCCCCCTGGTGTAGCGGATCGAGGAGATGTTATCCTGGCCCGATTCGAAGCACACAAACAGGTAGCGGGGAAACATGGCCTCTATCACCATTACCCGCCGTCCCCTCCTGATCTGCTCCCTCTTGATCCTGGGGCAGTAGACTTCGAAGCCCTGCCTTGCCAGGTTCTCCTCGGCAACATCCTCTTGCCGGGGCTTGGCGTGGATTACATACCATCGCTTCATCGAATACCCCCCTGTCTCGGCCTGCCACCCGCAGGTCAATAAAACAATACCCCGGAAATTGCATCCTTTCGAGACAATCAGCGCCGACGGCAGTTACCAGAACAACTGATGGCAAAGCCTCATTCAGCGGGTGTCTGGACGACATACGCCCGCGGGGAACGCGTGAGGCACCCTGAATTGGGCTTTGCTATCGATTATGTTGGTATTCCACAGCTCCCCGAAGATACTACCCCCTATCCTCGCTACAAAGCAATCCATCTCGTCAAGGAATGCAGCACCGGAGTCAGATTGTGTTGCCATCATGCAAATTAGCACTTTCTTCAATACAGCGCAACGACGCGGATCCACTCCCGGGCAACTTAATTTAGACACATTCCAATCCTCGAAGCCGAAGAGGATCTGTCAACGAACCCTCGAAAAATACCATAACCAGCCGATAGCCATATTATAGCCAGCTAATACGCCAGCTAGTGCATGAACAACTCACCATACTACCTACCCCTATCGAGAAAATAGCTGCGAGATGCGGATCCCGAAATACCTGTTCCCCCTTTCATCTGGATTCACCCTCATCGAGATCATGATCGTCATCGCCATTCTCGGGATAGTGGCCGCCCTGGCCGTGCCCGCCTACAACGGCTATGTCAGGCAGAGCCGCGTGGGCTCGCTGCTGCACAACTGGGAGACCGCCATCTCCACGATGCGGACCGAGGCAGCGTACAGCGGCGGCTGCAGGGATGTGGTGGCGATGCTGAACAGTGGTGACAGGAGGGGGATCGGCAATGGCGCGGTTTCCGCCTTCGCCACCTCCGGAAGTGATGCCGGAACGGTGGTAATCCAGGGCCTGGGTGGCAACAACTGTCCGGAAGATGGCGAAACCATTACCATCACCGCCTTTCCGGCCGCGGGCACGGTCCCGGGAGACTATCCGGGAGGCGTCGCCCCCTCGGTTACGTTCACCATTAACAACTAGGGGGCGTTCTCAATTAACAAGACCGCACTGCCGGGCGGCGCTGCCCGCGCACCAGCATGAGCCCGCCCAGGAGTACCAGCAGACCGGTTCCCAGCGGCGCGCCATAGGTTTTCAGCGGATCTACAGGAGGCGGCAGGATGAGCCAGTACCAGGTGGTGAGGGTGTGGCGCGAACCTTTCTCCCCGTTGCTGCCGTCCCAGTTGGCAAAGGAGATGGGTATGAACTCCCCTTCGGTAAACGGTACATCACCGCTCTGCCCCGGATCGCGCGGGCGTTTCATCATCACCCGCCAGCGTCCCTCCTGCCAGCGGCCCTCTGCCTGCAGATCCGCCCCCTCCCTGGCCGCCAGCTTCTTGCCGGGGCCGCTGCCCTCCAGCAGCAGGGCGCGGGGCGGCTCTTCGGGCTCCACGCTGCCCGCGTTCCAGTACCAGATGGTAACGGGATGGCCGGGATCACCGTGCCGGTAGAGCGGTTTCTCCACCACCGGCGCGCTGCTAAATGCGTCCGCCCTGGGAAACTGGATGGCGAAGGCGTCCGGATAAAGCTCCAGGTTCTCGTCCTGGATCTCCGTCGAGACCGGCTCACCGGGTCGGCTGTCGGTGCGATCATTTACCTCCAGCAGAAAGGCGATATGGCGGTCGTCATACACCGCCCGCACCGTGATGGAGTCGTTCAGCGGGGTGAACAGGCGCTCCTCCCTGATGACGTTGGGCACCAGGCGCAGGGCAACCGGTGGAGCATCTCTCCAGCGCGGGTCATCCGGATCCTCCGGGATCCCCTCAGGAAGGCTGAGGGCGGTTATTACCCCGCTCTCCCCGGGAGCCACGCTACCCTCTCTCAGACTGTAGACATAGTTGGCGATATGCCAGCGATCCTCCAGGCTGACCGGATCCTCGTTGCCCTCCTCCACCGCCCGGTGGGCGGGCATGGGGGTGCCGGGGATTCCGATGGAGAGCCGCTGGTAGATGAGCCCGATGGTGGCATCGCGGCTCCCCGCCTCCGTGGCCCGCCAGCTCCACGGCTTGCTGAGATCGCGAGGCCAGATCCGCTCGCCCCAGTCGTCCGTGAGCCGCTTGCCGGAGGTGATATTGCCGCGCCCGGCGCCGCCGTGGCACTGGGCGCAGGTCTCTCCGAACAGCTCCCTGCCCCGGGCGACCGACTCCCCGGTGTAGGCCACCCGGCCAGACAGCGGCTCCTGCGCGGTAATCACCCGGAAATCGCTGCCGGTGTAGCGCCCCTCGTCGTCAAAAAGTTCATCACCGGCATCCTCCGGCGCCCAGGAGGCGGTTATGTCAAACCCCTTGATGACCGGGATCAGGCTCCGGATCTGCCCATCCGACAGCAGGCTGCCCCAGCCAGGCATGCCGGTGCCGGGCAGGCCGAACTTGATGGTCCGGAACAGATCCTCGTCACGCGGCAGCTCTCCGGGCGGGGAGCTCTTGTACTTGAACAGCGCCAGGGTGAAATCCCGTGGCCGGGGGTACATGAACTCCGCCGCCACCCCGTCGCCCGCCCCCTGCGCGCCGTGGCAGACGGCGCAGCGCAACCGGTACAGCGCCCTCCCGTCCATGGTGGCGCGCTCCGCCAGAACCCGCTCCTTGAGGCTCGCCACGCGGCTGGAGATCTCCGCATCCCACATGCGCGGCACCTGGCCCACATAGTCGTAGAGGAAGGTGATCACATCCCATACCTGATCCTCGTCCAGCATCTCGTGCCACACCGGCATGGCGGAGTTCCAGGGGGTCCCCTCCCGGGGCAGGCCCGGCCCGCCGGTGGTTATGCGCCAGAACAGGAACGCCTCCTGCAGCTGGGCGATAGTGCCCACATCCTGAAAGTTGATGGGCAGCGGATTGAAGCCGGGAGCGTAAGGTCCCTCCCCGTCCAGCAGATCGCCGTGACAGAAGAAACAGTTCCGGTAGTAGATGTCGCGGCCCGCCTCCACCGTGCCGCGGTAGAGATCCCAGGCCTCATCGGGAGAGGAGTCCATCAGCTCCAGCACCGCGTTCCGTTTCGGATTCTCCAGCCTGGCCAGATCGAGGCTTTTGCCATATACCCGCAACGTGGAAGGAGGCGCCGGATGCACCTGGCGCAGCTCCACCGGCGCATCCAGCGAGGGTTTGACCATGCCATACACTGCATAGGCGGCCAGAGCGGGAACGACCCCCAGCAGCGCCCAGCGCACCGGCCACAGCCGCCGCTCCCGCAGCAGCGCCAGGATGGGAGCCTTGAACTCGCTCCAGCGCTGCTCCTCACAAGAGTAGTAGAGCAGCACCCCAGTAATGGTTATGACCATGTACTGGATGAGCAGGGCGCGCGGCATCACCGGCGGAAAGGCATTGTCGAAGACCAGATAGGCGGCAGCCACCACCAGGGCGGCCCGCAGCAGCACCGGAATACGCGGCGCTACCACGCCCTACCCCTTCTGCTCCGCCAGGAACCGCACGATCATATCCAGTTCCCTGACTGTCATGCGCGTGGCAAAGTCACCCGGCATCACACCACCGCTGAACCCCTCCGCGATCTCGGCCTCCGGCCGCACGATGCTCTCCCGAATCTGCTCCGGCGTGCGGCGAGCGCCGACATCCGTCAACACCGGCCCCACCACCGACTCGCTTCCCGGCAAGGTGTGACACGCCGGGCAACCAAACTTGACCAGCGCCTCCTCCGCGGTGGCAGCGGCGCTCATCCCATCCCCCGGCTCCCCGCTGACCGCCGGAGCGGACGGCCCGGCGGGCAGCTCGACGGTGATCTGGTTGCCATCCTTGGCCTGCAGGAAGGCGATGATGGCATCCATCTCCAGCTCCGAAAGCTGAATCGGCGGCCTGTCCACCGCAGGCATGGGGGATTCGGTATCATTGCTCCCCTTCTTGCCGAACCCGCGCACCACGTAGGCGCCCGGATCCACCATCGACTCGTGCAGATAGCCCGCTGCATCGGTGGCCTTCCCGTGGTAGCGATGGTCCGCCAGATGCTGCTCCGCCGCCTGGACCACATCGATGGCCAGCAGATCCGGAGCACGCCCCAACTCGTTGTGGCACAGGGTACAGGTGCCTTTCCCCCGGAACAGGCTCTCACCCAGGGCAACGAAGGAGTCCATGGTCAGCTCCCCCGGATCCATGGTCTCCTCACGGGGCGCCTCCCCCTCCATCTGCGGGAGCAGGTTGGCCACCAGGGTAAACACCAGCGTGAGCAGTATGCTGAAGCCGATGGTCCTGCCCAGCACGCTCATCGCGGCGGCTCCTGTCTCACGCTGCCCAGGTTGGCGATCCAGAAGATGAACAGCATGAACGCCAGGAACAGCAGCGTGACCAGCGTCACCATATTGCCCGCATAGCCGATGGTGGGAATGAAGTTGTCCGGCGAGTTGTCCTTCATCACCGTATAGACATGCCAGTGGGTGCGCACCGAGGAGCGCACATAGCCCATCAGCGCCATCAGCCAGGTGAACGCCACCGGCAGCGCGAACAGCGCATACTGGGCGCGGTTGCTCACCTGTCCCCAGCGCGAGGGCAGGATGCGGGCATTTCTGAACATCAGACCGTCGATCACCACCCCGGCCACTATCACCACCAGGGTGGAAACCACCTGCATCACGCTAGAACCCACCTTGTACACCGTATTGGTAAAGTAGCCGTAGTAGATCCCGGCGAAGATGATGTTGGCGATGGCCACCAGGTAGATCATCACCAGAAAGGCGTTCGCCGCGGGCGCCCAGGAGACGGTGGCCACCTTGTCGGAGCGCCGGTAGAGCTGGAAGGAGAGAAAGGTGAACACCAGCATCAGGTTCACCGCGATGTTCTTGGCCGGCATGATCCCCAGCGGGCCCAGCAGATGGTGATGGCTGCCACCCAGCGCCGCGATCTCGCTGGCGCTCAGGATCAGGGTGTGGGGGGTCACCCAGATCAGAAAACAGACCACCAGCACGAAGGCGATATACTTGATCAGCCACTGGTAGCGCCGCGACCCTTCGGTACGGGACATCCCCGACCAGAGATAGTAGTTCCCCGCCAGCAGGATGGTGCCAATCAGCACCGCCTGCACGATGAACAACCAGGCCAGAATCCCCCCCATGGCGGTGATCCCCATCTGCTGGGAGTAGGCGTAGATCTCCGCCATCAGCCAGTAACCGGCGAACGGCAGGGGCAGAAACGCCAGGATCGCGATGAAGTTGGAGGTGTACCCCATCCAGTCATAGTGGGCGCGCTGCTCGGGGGTTTTCGCCGCCAGGAACTTGTAGGCAGCGTAGCCCCCCACCACCGCACCGCCGAAGGCGATGTTGGCCACAAAGCGGTGCAGGTTGATTGGATTCCACAGAGGGCCCTTCATCACCTCCCAGATATCGCCCACCACCGCCCCCACCTCGTTGACCCCGGACGGCGCCATCATGAAGGTGGCCCAGGAGTTGGCCATCACCATCAGGGTGGCGCCCGCCGCATTGAGCAGCAGGCCGATGCTCATGTGCACCCACTTGCGGTTGCCGTAGCGCATCGCATTCCAGCCGTAGTAGTAGATATAGAGCAGCAGACTCTCGAGGAAGAACAGCAGGGCGTAGACCAGCATCTGAGCGCCAAACACCCGGGTCAGGTACTCCATCAGGTGCGGGTAGAGCAGAAACAGCGCCAGCGCCAGGGTGCCACCGAACAGGGCGGTGATGGAGTAGGCGGTCAGGCTGATCTTCATGAACTCGTGGGCCATGTCGTCATAGCGCGCATCCCCGCTGCGCACCCCCACCAGCTCGATGGCCAGCACGAACAGCGGCACCGCCAGCACCAGCGCCCCGAAGAACAGATGCATCTGGGCCACCACCCACACGATGGCGCGGCTGCTGAAGCCAATATCGGGATAGTCGGCGCGGGTCGGCTGCGGTGCCGGCAGGAGCCCGGCCTCCAGCTGGGCCGCGCCCTCCGCCGCCCCGGCCACATCCCCGGCCCCCCACGCGGCAACCGGCGCCAGGGAGAAAAGGATCAGCAGCAGCCGGAAAATCGCTCTCATGGCCCTTTCCGCTCCGTCAACCCGCCACGGTGAGATCCCAGCCCAGTGGCAGGCCCTGCAGCGACATGACCAGATGGTTCAGGAAGTAGAACAGGAGCAACGCGGCCAGCAGCGCAGCCACCCAGACCAGCAGCGAACCCCGCCCGGATCCCTGACGCCGTGCTTCGTAGGGTTTTTCCGATCCGTTATCCATGACTCACCGCCGCCCCTCCGGAGTAGATCAGCAGCCACCAGAAAAACAGCAGCACCGCCGCAAACACCGCCAGAAACAGTTTTGGCCCCCAGCCACTCCCGCTGGCCGGGGCTTCATCTTCACGCTTTTGCTCCAGATTCATTCCCGCGCCACTTCAGCCGTCCGGTTTACTGCCTGCTTAGCAATTTCGGAGCCAAAGGGAAAACCGGGGCGCTGCATACGCTGAAAGCAAACGGGATACACCACCAAAGCGGCTCACCCGGCGCCACGGATTGAACGGTTCGTACAATCGACACTTCGCGCCCCCGCCTCCGATTGAATCGTTTATTCTATGCAGCAGGCACGGCGTAACGGCCGGGCTGCCTCACCGCGCCCTGCCCGGCCGGACACGCGCGTGGCACAGACCATGCAACCGCAACCGCGAGATCTCAACCAACCCGAACGGCCCGAGATGCCTGCGAGAGAGAGAGCCACCACCGCCCTGTGCCGCCTGCTCACCACCGGAGACGAGGCGGATCGCTGCCACGCGCTGCGCGCCCTGGGTGTCATGGGCGATCCCGCATCCATCCCGGCGCTGCGGGAGCGGCTGTATGATGCGGATCCCGATGTCTGCATCGACGCGGCGGAGGCGCTGGGACGCATGGGCGATCCACAGGCCATCCCGGACCTGCTGGAGCTGCTGCACCACCACCCCGACGGAGAGGTGCGCAGCAGCGTGGTGGAGGCGCTGGGCAACTTCTCCGATCCCCGCGTGGAGGGGGAGCTGCTGATCTGCGCCGCGCGGCGTCCGGAGAATCTGGTGGGCGACGACGAGTGGGACGACTGGTGGGACATGCAGCTGCACGCGGTCACCGCCCTGGGAAGGATGCGCTCCCGGAAGGCGGTACCGGTCCTGCGGGCGATCCTGGAGGATGAAGAGAGCCAGGGCATCGAGGCGGAGCTGCTCACCGCCCTGGCCCGCATCGGCGGGGAGGGGCTCGACGTGCTGAAGGAGCGGCTGCAGCGGGGAGAGCCGGCGGAGCGGCGCCGGGCCGCCACCGCCCTGGGCCATGCCAGGGAGCGCGAAGCACGGGAGCTGCTCGGCGAGGCCCTGCTGGACCGGGAGGCACAGGTGCGCAGCGCCGCCATCCATGCGTTGGGGGCAGCCGGGGCCAGCAGCTATCTGAAGGTAATACTAATCTCCCTGAAGGATCCCGACCCGGAAGTACGCAGTGCGGCGGCAGCGGTCTGCGGCCGGCTGGCGGAACGCTGCGGGGACGGCGGCGAGCTCGCCAGCCAGCTGGTCACGCTGCTGGAGGACGCGGACCCCGTGGTGCGCCGCAGCACCATCGAAACGCTGGAGATGCTGGACGGCGAGCAGCTCGCCCCCTGTGGCGCCCCGGCGCTCATCGCCCAGCGCCTCGCCGATCCCGACACCGGCGTGGCGGCCGCCGCATGCCGTTTCGCAGCCCGCCACCGGCTAAACCGGGCACGCGGCGATCTGTCGCGGATCGCCGCGGATGACACGGGATCCGGATATCTGCGCCAGCAGGCGGTCCGCGCGCTTGGGACACTGCAAGATATGGACGGAGAGATTGTAGAGACGCTGCGCCAGGCCATCCACGACCCCGAGCAACCGGTACGGCAGGAGGCGTTGGAGGCGCTGGCGGCCCTGGCCGGAACAGGGTCCCCGCAGGCGGAGGATGCCCTGCGTGCAATACTGGGGGCGGCTCGCGGCCCGTTACCAGACACCCCGGCGCCGCACCCGATTACCGGCCAAAACATGGAACCGGGAAAAAACCGTTCCGGGCCTGCGCAACCCGCAACCTCCACCCTGGAAGCAATCGGCATGGCGCTGGAGGCGGAAAGCCCGGCGGAACCGTGGCAGCCATCTCCGGAAGGCGCGGTGCCGGAAGAGATCCGGGAACACCTGGAACTGGCAGAGAGGCTCGAGGCGCTCGCCTCTCCCCCGGCGACGGAGAGAGATCTCTCCACCGGCACCCGGATCCTGGCCATCCGGGCGCTGGCCAACTGTGACCGGGAGGAGGCGCTTGCCACCCTGGTGGATTCTCTCCAGGATCCATCCCCCGAGCTGCGCCGGGAGGCGACCACCTCCATCGGCCGCATCGCTGCCCGCAGCGGGGATCCCTCCCGTCTGCAGCATGCCACCGGCCCCCTGCTCTCCCAGCTGGAGCTGGGCGAGGAGAGCGTGCGCCACGCCTGCGCCCGCGCCCTGGCCCGGCTGGGGAACGAGGCCGCCCTGCCCCGCCTGCTGGCCGCGCTGGCCGACCCTGCCAGCCAGGTGCGCATCGAGGCCATTGCCGGACTGGTGGATCTGGCGGGCAACAGCGCCACCGGAGAAGCAATGATCGCGGAAGTAATCCAGCGGTTGCAGGACCGGCTGTCCGATACGGCAGGCGGCGTGCGCCTGGCCGCGGCCAGGGGGCTGAAGAGCCTGCTCCCGCTGGCTGGAGAGGAACCCCCTGTCCGGCGGATTGTCGAAGGAGTCGTCGCCGCCGCGCGCATCGATCATGGCAGCCAGGCCCGCCCCATGGGCCGTATCCTGAAAGAGATCGACAGGGAAGCGGCGGTGGATACTCTCCTGCAGCAACTGGACACTCTGGAGACCAGCGGCGAACGGCGCTTCGCGATCGAGCTGCTGGAGGAGCTGCTGGCAAAGGAAGGGGCCGGGGAACGACGGCCTGCCTGACCATCAACATCACAAGGAGATGAACCCCCATGAAACGACTGACACATCTACTCCTAATCGGCGCCGCCCTGGGTCTGCCGCTGACGGCCGCGGCCGCTCCCTACAAGGAGGTCACGGTGAGCGCCGGCGGCAGCGTGAGCGGCAAGGTAACCTTCAGCGGCACCGATCCGGCGCCCAAGATCTACAAGATCACCAAGGACAATGACACCTGCGGCACCGGCAACCGGAAGATCGACTATGTGAAGGTAAACAACGGCGCCCTCACCAACGTGGTGGTCTATCTGGACAAGGTCAAGGAGGGCAAACCGTTTCCCTCCAACCTGGGTGGCACCATCGACCAGAAGGGGTGCGAATTCCGCCCCTTCCTGCAGGTGATGCGCAACGGAGACGAGCTGGCGGCCATCAACGACGACCCGGTACTCCATAACATCCACACCTACGAGATGCTGGGGCGGGCGAAAAAGACCGTATTCAACGTCAGTCAGGCCAAGACGGGCACCATCAAGAAGAAGGTCAACCTGAAGCGCGGCAGCGCCATGAAGGTGGAGTGCGACGCCCACGACTTCATGCACGGCTTCGTATTCGTGGCCAAGAACCCCTATTTCGCGGTGGTGGGTGAGGACGGCAGCTACACCATCGACGACATCCCGCCCGGCAAATACACCATCAAGGCCTGGCACGGCACCCTCAAGGAGCAGAAGGCCAAGGTGGAGATAACCGGCGGCAAGACCGCGACGGTGAACTTCGAGTTCAAGGGGAAATAAACGGTACGGAGCGGGATCCATGTCCCGGCACCCCCCACGGGAGATGAAAACAGCATCCGGACGCAGCCAGAAGCGAATCCTTACGGCATTCGACTATCTCGCCATCACCGGCGGGGTGATCAACCTGCTGGTCATCGGCTTCATCGTCGGCTACTGGCTGTTCCGCTGAAAAACAGCCATCTGGCCCCCTAGGGCGTGGTCAACGCCCCGTACCAGAAGGAACAGAGCCATGCAGACAGAGGCCAAAACCGTCCGGCTGCCCGAGTACCGCTCCCTGCTGCTGGCGGTGGACTCGTCCGACCACTCCAACAGCGCCATCCGGGAGGCGGTGCGGCTGGGGGGATTCTGGAGCGCGGGGATCACCGGCATCCACGTCTACGCGGCCAGGCTCCATGACCGCCGCTTCCGGCAGATGGAAGGGGGACTGCCGGAGCAGTACCGCCAGGAGCAGGAGCTGGAGCGGCAGCGGGAGATCCACGACGACCTGATCACCCGCGGCCTGACCATCATAACCGACTCCTATCTGGACCAGGTGGAGAGGAACTGCCGGGAGGCCGGGCTGCGGTTCACACGCCGCGCGCTGGAGGGAAAGAACTACCGCGAGCTGGTGCGCGAGGCCAACAGCGGCGGTTACGACCTGCTGGTGATGGGCGCGCTGGGTCTGGGCGCGGTAAGGGGGAGCCACCTGGGCAGCGTTT
>DRMK01000284.1 GCA_011322575.1 Gammaproteobacteria bacterium | reverse complement strand
GCGCGGCGGAGCTGGCCACATATATGGAGGAGTAGGTACCAACCAGGATCCCGACCAGCAGCGCGGTGGCAAACCCGTGGATCAGCTCACCACCGAACAGAAACAGCGCCACCACCACCAGCAGGGTCGTGAACGAGGTCATCAAGGTGCGCGCCAGGGTCTGGTTGATGGAGATATTCATGACCTCGAGAGGGGTTCCGGTACGCAGCTTTATGAAGTTCTCCCGAATCCGGTCGAACACCACTATGGTATCGTTGAGCGAGTAGCCGATGATGGCCAGGATGGCCGCCAGGACAGTCAGGTCGAAATCCAGCTGCAGCAGGGAGAATATTCCCAGGGTAATGATAACGTCATGGATCAGCGCCGCCACGGCGCCCACCGCGAAACGGTACTCAAAGCGCAGTGCCACGTAGATCAAAATCCCGATCAGCGCATACAGCATGGCCAGTCCGCCATCGTTGGTCAGCTCCTCGCCCACCTGGGGACCGACGAACTCCACCCGGCGCATCTTGATCTCTCCCGCGCCACCCTTCTCCTGCAGGGCGTTCAGTATCCTGCTGCTCAGCTCGGCGCTGTTGAGACCCTCGCGCGGCGGCACCCGCACCAGCACCTCGCGCGAGGTGCCAAAGTGTTGCACTACCGCATCCCCGAATCCGGCCTCCGCCAGCGTGGCGCGCACCTCGACCAGATCCGCCGCCTGCGGATAGCCCAGTTCCACGATGGTGCCGCCGGTGAAATCGATCCCGAAGTTCAGCCCGCGCACCACCAGCGAACCGACAGATACGATGATTAGCAGCAGCGACAGCATCATCGCCAGCCTGCGTACTCCGAGAAAATCTATCTTCAGGGGTTTGTCGAACAGCTGCATCGTCCGGCCCTCAGATGGACAGTTTGGCCAAACGCCGTTGCCGGCCGTAAATCAGGTTGGCCACCGCCCGGGTAACCATGATGGCGGTAAACATGGAGGTGACGATGCCCAGCGACAGGGTCACTGCAAACCCCTTGATGGGTCCGGTGCCGAAACCGAAAAGCACCAGCGCGGCAATCAGGGTGGTGATGTTGGCATCGGCGATGGTGGAGAATGCCTTTGCGTAACCTGAATCTATGCTGGACTGGGGTGAGTTGCCGTTACGCAGCTCCTCGCGTATACGTTCGAAGATCAGGACGTTGGCATCCACGGCCATGCCCACGGTAAGCACGATACCGGCGATTCCTGGCAGGGTCAGGGTAGCCTGCAGCATGGAAAGCAGCGCCACGATCAGCACAAGATTGAGGGTCAGGGCCAGGTTGGCCATCAGGCCGAAGCCCCGGTACCAGAAGGCCATGAAGGCCAGCACCAGCACGAAGCCGATCACCACCGAACGCACCCCCTTGTCGATGTTGTCCTGCCCCAGGCTGGGACCAATGGTACGCTCCTCCACGATCTCGATGGGAGCCGCCAGGGAGCCGGCGCGCAGCAGCAATGCCAGATCACGCGCCTCGCGGGTGCTGTCCAGACCCGAGATCTGGAACCGCTTGCCCAGCTGGTCGCGGATCACCGCGACATTGATCACCTCCTCCACCTTCTTCTTGCTCTTCACCGGCTTGCCGTCCACCATGCGAGTCTCGCTCTTGAGCTCGATGAACACCACCGCCATGGATCTGCCGATGTTGTCCCGGGTGGCGTTGCTCATCATGCGCGCGCCCTTGCCGTCCAGGGTGATGAACACCGCGGGAGAGCCGGTCTGCTGCTCGATTCCGGAGGAGGCGTCGGTAATGTAGTCGCCGGTAATGATTATCTGCTTCTTGAGCAGGATGGGCCTGCCATTGCGTTCATGGTAAAGCCTGGATCCGGGCGGCACCCTCCCCGCCACCGCCGCCTGCACATCACCACGCTCGTCCACCATGCGGAACTCCAGTGTGGCAACGGCGCCCAGAATCTCCTTGGCACGCGCCGTGTCCTGCACGCCCGGAAGCTGGACTACGATACGCTCCTGTCCCTGCTGCTGGATGAGCGGCTCCGCCACCCCCAGCTCGTTGACCCGGTTCCGCAGTGTGGTGATGTTCTGCTGCAGGGCAAAGCGGCGGATCTCCCGCTGCGCCGTGTCGCGCAATACGGCGTGCAGATAGTATCCCCCCTCCCGCTCCACCGGGCTGAACTGGAGATCGCTGTAGTCGGCGCTCCCCTCGAACAGCTTCAGCGCCGCATCACGCTGCTGGGCATCGCGGAACTTGACCGCCACATGATCACCCTCGCGCTCTATGGTCAGGTAGCGCAGTTTGGCTTCGCGCAGGGCGGTGCGGAAATCTCCCAGGTAGCGCTCCAGCGCCTGGCTGAGCGCGGTGGCCATGTCCACCTCCATGAGGAAATGCACACCACCCCGCAGGTCCAGACCAAGATACATGGGCAGCGCGTTGAGTGACTGCAACCATCCCGGAGTGGCGGGAGCCAGATTGAGCGCCACGGTGTAGCCCGGCCCCAGCGCATCGCGCACCAGGTCATTGGCCTCGAGCTGCACCTCGGTGTCGGCGAAACGCAGCAGCATGCGCTGTTCACCATACTCCGTGCGCTTGGGCGTGATACCACCCTTCTCCAGCGCCTCCAGCACCTTGCGCTGCACGCTATCGTCCAGCTTGACGCTGCGCGCCGGAGAGATCTGGATGGCCGGATCTTCGCCATACAGGTTTGGCAGGGCGTAGATCACCCCGACGATGACGATCAGGGCAATGAGCAGATATTTCCAGAGGGGATACTGGTTGATCATGCCGCGTTTCCGTTACGCCTCCTTGAGGGTGCCCTTGGGCAGAACGGCCGTGACCGCATCCTTCTGCAGCTTGATCTCCACCCCTTCGGAGATCTCGAGGGTGACAAAGCTGTCTCCCACGCTGGTGATCTTCCCTCCCAATCCGCCACTGGTCACCACCTCGTCGCCCTTGGCCAGCTCGGCCACCAGCTTGCGGTGCTCCTTGGCGCGCTTCATCTGCGGCCGGATAAGCATGAAATAGAACACCGCGAACAGGACGATGAGGGGCAGCAGCCCCATCAGCGGATCACCCTGCCCCGCGGGGGGGCCCTCCGCCCAGGCATCAGAGATCAAGAAACCCATTTTTCCGCTCCTCTATGCTCCATGAAATCCGGGCATTATGACACAGGAGCGCCGCTTTGGGCGCGTTTTTGGTAAAAGTCGCGCACGAACAGCTCCAGGGAGCCCCCCTCTATCGCCTCGCGCAGGCCACGCATCAGCTGCTGGTAGTAGTGGAGATTGTGGATTGTGTTCAGCCGGGCGCCCAGGATCTCGCCGGTGCGATCCAGATGGCGCAGGTAGGCCCTGCTGTAGTTGCGGCAGGTGTAGCAGCCGCACTCCTGATCCAGGGGACGGGTGTCGGTGCGATACCTGCTGTTACGGATCCGCACGGTACCCCACTGGGTGAACAGATGGCCGTTGCGGGCGTTGCGGGTGGGCAGCACGCAGTCGAACATATCCACCCCGCGGCGCACCGCCTCTACGATGTCCTCGGGGGTGCCCACGCCCATCAGGTAGCGCGGCTGACGCTCCGGCAGCAAGGGGGCGAGCCCGTCCAGCACCGCCAGCATCTCCTGTTTCGGCTCTCCGACCGAAAGCCCGCCGATGGCGTACCCGTCGAAACCGATGTGCATCAGGCCACGTAGCGACTCCTCCCGCAGCGCCTGGTACATCCCTCCCTGCACGATGCCGAACAGCGCCGCCGGGTTGTCGCCATGCGCCTCCCGGCTGCGCTCCGCCCAGTGCAGCGACAGCTCCATGGACTCCCGCGCCTGCTGTTCGGTGGCGGGCCAGGGAGTGCACTCGTCGAAGATCATGACAATATCCGCCCCCAGCTCCCGCTGTACCCGCATGGAGCGCTCCGGGTCGAGAAAGATGCGGGCGCCATCCACCGGAGAGCTGAACTGCACCCCCTCGCGGCTTATCCTGCGCATCTCTCCCAGGCTGAACACCTGGAACCCTCCCGAGTCGGTCAGTATGGGGCCGTCCCAGTGCATGAAGCCGTGCAGATCGCCATGGGCGCGGATCACCCCGGTGCCGGGGCGCAGCATCAGGTGGAAGGTGTTACCCAGGATGATCTCGCTGCCGCCGGCGCGCAGCTCCTCCGGAGTCATCGCCTTCACCGTGCCATAGGTTCCCACCGGCATGAAGGCGGGGGTCTCCACGGTGCCGCGGGGGAAAATCAGGCGTCCGCGCCGGGCCAGGCCATCGGTGTGCAGAAGCCGGAACTTCATCTCGCAAGAAACATGGCGTCACCATAGCTGAAAAAGCGGTAGCGCTGCTCCACCGCATGGCGGTAGGCGGACATGACCCGCTCCTGCCCGGCAAAAGCGCACACCAGCATGAGCAGGGTGGACTCGGGCAGATGGAAGTTGGTAAGCAGCGCATCTACCACCCGGAACCGGTAACCCGGCCGGATGAAGATGTCGGTTTCGCCCTTGAACGGCTCCACGCCGCCATCGCCGGCGGCGCTCTCCAGGGTGCGCACCACGGTGGTGCCTACCGCCACTATGCGCCCGCCGCCCTCCCGCACCCGGCGCACCTGGCCACACACCTCCGCCGTTACCTCGGCATACTCGCTATGCATCCGGTGCTGCCCGATATCGTCCACCCGCACCGGCTGGAAGGTTCCGGCGCCCACATGCAGGGTCACAAAGGCGGTCTCCACCTCCATCGCTTTGATACGGCGCAGCATCTCTTCGTCGAAATGCAGGCCGGCGGTGGGAGCAGCCACCGCCCCGTCACGCCGGGCGTAAACGGTCTGGTAGCGCTCCTGATCCAGCTCCTGTACCTGGCGTTCGATATAGGGGGGAAGCGGCATCCTTCCGAACCGTTCCAGCAGGGTTGCCACGGAGCGCGGATCGAGGAAACGCAACAGAAACAGATCCCCTTCACGCCCCTCCACCTCGGCCTCCAGCTCCCCCTCCAGCAGCAACCGGGTTCCGCCGCGCGGAGCCTTGCTGGCGCGCAGATGAACCAGCGCCCGGTGGTCGTCCAGCACCCGCTCCACCAGCAGCTCCACACGCCCGCCGGTAGCGCTCTTGACCCCCTGCAGGCGCGCCGGGATCACCCTGGTATCGTTGAACACCAGCAGATCTCCACTCTCCAGCAGATCGGGCAGATCCCGGAACCGCAGGTCCCTCACCCCTCCCCGGGCGGGCAGGTGCAGCAACCTGCTGCCCCCGCGCCGGGCCGGGGGATACTGGGCGATCAGCCCGGGCGGCAGATCGAAATGAAACTGGCTGCGCTGCATAGGCAGTGCATGTTAGCAAAGAACCCGGCGGCACGCTTGCCTGCGCGGCAGGATGCCATATAATGAACCGTCTGCGTGGCGATGTGGTGGAATTGGTAGACACGCAGCACTCAAAATGCTGTGCCTTCGGGCGTGTCGGTTCGACTCCGACCATCGCTACCATATCCGCGCAATACGCAATTCGGGCCGCGCCATGTTTCCTTTTCCCCTGTTCCGTCTTCCTGACGCTGCGGCAGTTCAGCCCCCTTTCCTGGAGACCTGTTTCAGATAGAGCCCAATCAGGCCGTTGGTGGAGGAGTCATACTTCTCCACCGGCCCGCTCCCCTGCAGATCCGGCAGGATCTCGCCGGCTACCTGCTTACCGAACTCCACCCCCCACTGGTCGAAGGAGTCGACGCGCCAGATTACCCCCTGCACAAATATCTTGTGCTCGTAGAGCGCCAGCAGTGAGCCCAGGGTGCGCGGTGTGAGCTTCGGAATCAGCAGGGTGTTGCTGGGCCGGTTGCCCGGCAGAACCTTGTGGGGCACCAGCGCCTCCAGCTCCTCCCCCTGCATCCCGGCGGCAGCCAGCTCGGCGCGCACTTCGGCGGCATTCTTGCCCCACATCAGGGCGCGGGTCTGGCCGAAGAAGTTGGAGAGCAGGATGGCGTGGTGCTCTCCGAGGTGATGATAGCTCTCCAGCGGGGCTATGAAGTCGGCGGGAACCAGCCTGGTGCCCTGGTGCAGCAGCTGGAAGTAGGCATGCTGGCCGTTGGTGCCCGGCTCCCCCCAGATGATCGGGCAGGTGTCGTAGTCCACCGGCTCCCCGTTGCGCTGCACGCGCTTGCCGTTGCTCTCCATCTCCGCCTGCTGCAAGTAGGCGGTGAGGCGGTGCAGGTACTGGTCGTAGGGCAGGATGGCGTGGCTCTGGGCGCCGAAGAAGTCGTTGTACCAGATCCCCAGCAGCGCCATGATCACCGGCATGTTCTGCTCCAGGGGGGTGGTGCGGAAATGCTCGTCCATCTGGTGGGCGCCGGCGAGCAGCTCCTCGAACCGCTCCATGCCGATATAGAGGGCGATGGGGAGACCGATAGCGGACCACAGGGAGTAGCGCCCCCCCACCCAGTCCCAGAAACCGAACACGTTCTCCGGCAGGATGCCGAAACGCTGCGCTGCCTCCACGTTGGCGCTCACCGACACGAAGTGGTGGGCAATGGCCTCCTCGCCAGCACCGCTGTCCAGAAACCAGCGGCGGCAGCTGAGGGCATTGGTCAGGGTCTCCTGGGTGGAAAAGGATTTGGAGGAGACTATGAACAGGGTGGTCTCCGGATCCACCTGATCCAGAATCTCCCGGACATGGCCGCCGTCTATGTTGGACATGAAATGCATCTGCAGGCC
>DRMK01000283.1 GCA_011322575.1 Gammaproteobacteria bacterium | reverse complement strand
TAACGGCAGAAACACCAATCCGATGGTCAACATTGGCCTCGGTTTCATGCGCCAGGTGAGCCAGGGTGGAACCCAGCTGCGCCTGGATGCCCGCTACCGTATCGATCAGGATGAGGAGAGCATCTCCCGGCACGAGCAGTTTGAGGATTGGCTGGTGAATTTGGGTCTGGCCATTCCGTTCGGAGCCGCGGCGGCTCCGGAGCCCGAGCCGGCTCCCGAGCCGGTGGCCGAAGCCGCTCCCGCACCGGCGCCCGCCCCGGAGCCGGCGCCGGTGGTGGACAGTGATGCCGACGGTGTTCCCGACGACAAGGATGCCTGTGCCGGTACCGCGGTTGGTGCCAAGGTGGATCCCAGGGGGTGTGAGCTGGACAGTGATGGCGACGGCGTCGTGGACAGCAAGGACGCCTGTGCGGGGACCGCGCCTGGCACCAAGGTGGATGTGAAGGGATGCGAGATTCCCGAAGTGATTACCCTGCACGGGGTCAACTTCGTGACCGGATCCGACAAGCTTCTGCCGGAGTCGCGCGCCGTACTCGACGGAGTCGCCGAGACCCTGATCAAGCATCCCGAGATGAGGGTGGAGGTGGCCGGATACACCGACAGCACCGGCTCGCGGGCATTCAACGAGAGGCTCTCCTACAGGCGGGCCAAGATGGTGCGCAGTTATCTGATTACCAAGGGTGTTGCGCCGGACAACCTGACGGCGAAGGGGTATGGCCCGGCCGATCCCGTGGCCAGTAACAGTACCGCGGAGGGCAGGGCACAGAACCGTCGTGTCGAGCTGCATATTCTGAGCAGATAGGGCCCGGTTCAAGGGTGTATTTCGCAGGCCACGGTGGCGAATTTGCTGCCGTGGCCTTTTTTCTAGGGTCTTCCCCAAATCGTGTGGGTAAAATGGCAAATCATCCTTGACAGGCAGAATGCACGCCGCATACTCGGTAGCCAGAAGGGGATTGGGGCTGTCTGGCTGGAGACCACCGGAGTATCCACTACCTGCGCAAATTGCAAGTGATCTGGCTAATTCCAAAGTGTCCCCAATCCCCTTCTGCCGACCATCTTCCGGCGTGCATCCTGCCTGTCAAGGACGAAGCCGCTACGCGGTGATTTGCCATTTTACCTACACGACTTGGGGAAGACCCTTTTTCTACGTATGCCGGATATTACCGATCTACGCCGCTCTCTGCTCGAGATATACGCCGCCGCCCTGCGGGCCGTGCGTGGCAGGAGGGTGGTGCGCGACTACCTGCGGAGGAATCCCGTTGCCGGACCGCTGGAGATGGTCGCGCTGGGCAAGGCCGCGGCGAGCATGGCGCGCGGCGCCCTGGATGTATTGGGAGAGCAGATCGCCAGGGCTCTGGTAATCACCAAATATGGCCACTGTGATCCCGAGCTTCCCTTGGAGTGTCTGCAGGCTGGCCATCCCCTGCCGGATGAGAACAGCCTGCTGGCGGGCGAGCGTCTGCTGAAGTTTATCGGCTCTGCCGCCAGGGACAGAGAGCTGCTGTTTCTGATCTCGGGGGGTAGCTCTGCGTTGGTGGAGGTGCCGGCCCCTGGTGTAATGCTGCCGGATCTGCGCCGCTTGAACCGCTGGTTGCTGGGTTCGGGACTGGATATCCATGCCATGAACTCCGTGCGCATGCAGATCTCTCGGATAAAGGGAGGGCGTCTGGCAGGTTTTCTGGAGGGGCGCAGGGCCCTGAATCTGATGATCTCGGACGTGCCAGGAGATGATCCCGCCATCATCGGTTCCGGTCTGCTGGTACCGGGGCGGCGGCCAACCCATCCTCCGCCGCAGCTCCCGGGCTGGATTCAGGAACTGTGCAACCGCGCCCGGCCCGCCCCGGTGCCGGATGCCTCCAGCTTTCGCGGGGTGAGCAGCGCGCTGGTCGCCACCAATCGCCAGGCGCTGGATGCGGCCCTCGAGGAGGGCAGGGCGCGGGGCTTTGCGGTACACAGCCGCCAGGAGTTTTTCCAAGGCGATGCACTGCGCTTGGGAGCGCGGTTCGCCCGGCGGCTGCTGGAGGGGCCGCCCGGCCTCTATCTTTGGGGAGGCGAGAGCAGTGTGCTCCTGCCTTCCTCTCCCCGACGGGGCGGGCGCTGTCAAAGCCTGGCGCTGGCGGCGGCGCGGGTGGTGGAGGGGAGGGACGGCATCTGCTTTCTGGCCGCGGGGAGCGACGGCAGCGACGGTCCCGGCGGAGATGCGGGAGCCCTGGTGGACGGCGGTACCATAGCGCGCGGCAGGGAGGAGGGCCTGGATCCGGTGGAGGCGCTAAGGCGGGCGGATGCGGGCAGCTTTCTGGAGGCGTCCGGCGATCTGGTTCGTACCGGTCCCACCGGGACCAATGTCATGGATCTGGTAATGGCGCTGAAATCATGACGGCGGGCCCGAATCTGTTCCGGGTGGCGCGTATCTGTCTGACCGGCCGGCTGAAGGCGCCGTTTCACAGGGAGGCGCGCCTGGTGGCCGGCTTCAGCGCGGCGGAGCTGGCTTGGCTGGAATCCATGGGATAGCCCGGATATTTCACCCTGGAAGGTGATGTTCGTGCCGGATCTGCCGTTGCCGGCGGGCCGGGAACGATACTACTCATACAGGCGGTGCTTCCTGCGTGACGCCTCTGCATGGAAGTACTTGAAGCGGAAGATGGCGTCCATACCGTGGCAGTTGGCGCACAGATCCACGTTGCGCGCGTCGCGCAGGAAGCTGTTGCGCACGTCACCCTCCACGTTCCTGCCCGGACCTGGCCTGGGTCTTATGTCGCTCCATTTGTGCGGGTTGTGGCAGGTGGGGCAGGTTATAACTCCGGAGCGCGCCTCCTTGCCCTGATCGTCGAAGACCGGCCGGTGCCCCTTCTTGCCCCGTGTGGGCTGCCCGCCGCGCATGCTGATCCCCCGAACCTCGATGGGGTGGGTTATGCGAGTGGGCAGTTTGTTGCCGGCGAAACGATCCTTGTTGTGGCAACTGCGGCACAGCTTTTCCATCGGG